>JAFGWD010000125.1 GCA_016937315.1 Rhodospirillaceae bacterium | reverse complement strand
TGGCCCAGATGAACCCGCCGATCCGCGATGCTCGCCACCGCGAGGCTTTGTGGGCGGCGTTAGCTGACGGTGTGGTGGGGTGCATTGGCTCCGACCACGCGCCGCATATGCGGCAGGAAAAGGCGCAGCCCTATCCGAAAAGCCCATCAGGGATGCCTGGTGTGCAGACATATGTTCCGGTGATGTTGGATCACGTCAATGCCGGACGTCTGAGTCTGCATGACTTTGCACGGCTTTCCGCGATGCAGCCAGCGGAGATGTTCCGCATGGCGCAACGTGGACGTATTGCCTTGGGCTATCGCGCCGATTTCACGGTGGTCGATATGAAGGCGCGGCGTAGCATCACCAATGATTGGATTGCCAGCAAATGCGGTTGGACGCCTTTTGACGGCATGACCGTCACCGGTTGGCCTGTGATGACGGTGGTGCACGGACGGGTGGTGATGCGCGATGACCAGTTGGTTGGCACACCCACAGGACAGGTCGTGACGTTCTTGTGAGGGGGCTGTTGAACGCACAAAGCTCCCCGCCTTTTTGATTGGGGGGCTTTGTGGTGCGTGGTCGTGCTTACGCGTCGCTATGATCTTGATGAGGTTCGGTGTCTTGGGCGCCATCCTGATGGGCTTGCTGGCGCGAATCCGGATTCAAAATGGATGAGGCATTGCCGCCGATTTGCTGTGTGTCTTCGGTTCTCAGGAAGGGAAACCACTGCTCCAGCGTTGGTCCGGCGGACGCGGATTTGTCTTCATCGCTGTTGCTTGTGGTGGTGGCGATTGCCGTGGTGGAATTTGCCGTGCCCTCGGATTCGGTGCTTTCTGCCGTCTTCTCAGCGGCTTCGCGGCGAACCATTTCTTCGATGATTTGGCGGATTTTATCCTCGATCTTCTTGCGTTCTTCCGGGGGCAATGCGGCCAGTTGGTCTTCGGTCATGCCCATGCCGCCCAAGATCTGGGCACGCATGCGCTCCATCGGGTCCATATCCATGTAATCCAGGAAGTCCTGCCGTGCGTCGTTTTTCGCCGCGCTGCTTTGTCCGATGGTTTGTGCGTCCAGTGCCGTTGAGGCTGTGGCCATAGTGCCGCCCAAGGCTTGAAGAAACGCGGTTGTTCGGTCAATGGCCGTAGTGTCGTCGTTGGCGGATGACCCCATCGCGGAGCTGAGGTGTTGTGCCCAAGCCTTTCCGTCAGCAGCGCTGGTTTGGGTGAATGCGCCAGGGGACAGCGCGGATGTCGCGCTGGTTTGGTTGGTTTCGGAAACAAGCGTCATGTATCATGCCCTCCATCCGGCAGTTATCGGCAGGTCTTGCCGACCCGGCTTCGGAGTGGGAAGCAAGTTTCATGCCTCATCGGGGTGGTTCATAAGGTTTTGTTATTGCGTGTGTTTTGAAAATTATCGGCTAGGATCTTTTTGCCGCAGGGTCGTTATGGGGCGGAATCTTTTGCCGGGTCTTTTGCGCTTCATCGACACTTGGGTCTCCGTTCAAACGCGGCTTTCATGCACGGCAAGGCGGGCGCGTCCGTAGGTGCGGGCGTTTTTGAGCAAGGCCAGAACGGGCCGCTCCACGGCCACCAAAAACAGAGCGGCTAAGACCAATGTGCCAAGACAGACCAGAAGAAAAAGCCCCGCCAGTGCCACAGGCGAAAGTGGCGCGAAGGTTGTGTACGCCCAGCACGCTGGGCCGACAATCAGGGGAACATGCATCAGATAAATAGGGAAGGAAAGTTCTCCAAGGCGTTGCACGAAGGGAAGATCAAAGACGCGGCGAAACGGTGGTGTCATCAGGATCGAAATCAGCAGCATCAGCGCCCCTGCCTGCTGGAAACCGTCGCGGCCAAGGTAGGACTGGACCGCAGAGAAGATACCTGGTTCAGCGGTATGTCCGGGGAAAGTGGCCCCGATAATCAGCCCGACGAGGCCTATGGCACTGCCTATGATGGTATTGTCTCGCAGGTGCGGGCGCGATTCATAGGCCAGTGCTCCACCGCAGAAGGCAACAAGAAAGAACACGCCCATGGTGCCGAAGCTGATCATCCCTGCAATCATAGCTATGGTCCGTTGACGGCCATGCAGGATCGCATAGGAACCGTAGATCAGGATCGAGCCAATGAACTCCGCCCGCATGGTCCAGAGCGCATTGTTGAAGCGGTTGCTCCCTTCAAAGAAAGCGCTAATGCTCCCCTCCCATGCGGCTTGGGCCAGCGGCGGAATCGGGGGTTGATAGGTCCAACGGAACCAGGTGCTGCCATTGATCACCTGAGTTTCTCGCGCTGCGTCGGGGAAGTTGGTGAGCCAGAGCCAAGCCAAAATTGAGGAGATCAATGCAGGGATGGCGAGCCGTAGATAGCGCAGGCTGAGCATCATCGGGGCTTCCCGCACAGTGCGCGGGCTAGATGCGGCCAGTACGAAGCCGCTAAGTACGAAGAAGACCGCTACGGCGAAATCACCATTCCACAACACCGCAAAGGGCAGATCGAGCAGCGTTATTCCGGTGCGGGCTTGGTCTTCAAAAGGGGCGGGGGTGAAGGCAAGGAGGAAGTGGTATGCCAAAACGGTAATTGCCGCTACACCGCGCAGGCCGTCTAAGCAGGTGATGCGGGGCGTAGATGCGTAATAGGCCAAAGGCTTGTCCTGGATAGAGACGCGTGCGCTGATGTTACGTGCCGGACGGGTGTTGGAGAAGGCCTTTTTAGGAGGAATGGTGCCGCAGAGAAGAATTGAACTTCCGACCCCACCCTTACCAAGGGTGTGCTCTACCCCTGAGCTACTGCGGCACACATGGGGTACGTCCGCTATCGCGGCGTGAGGCGGACTTCATACACAAGCGTTTGGGTTCTGGCAAGTCCCTTGCGCGAAAAAATTGGGAAAGATTAAGAAAACGGCGATATGCTGCCGCCACAAGAAATCACGGGAAACGGAAAAATGGCGCAAAAAGGCAGCAAAACCGACCGCGAACGGCAGCAAGCCGAAGCCTTAAAGCGCAATCTGGGTTTGCGCCGGGAACAGGCAATGGCGCGGCGGGATGCGGACTTGCGGTGCGTGGCGCAAGTGGATAAGACTGTCGCAGGCTTGGATGGGCGAAGGGAGTTTTCGACAATGGGCGTGATGCCGGATCACTGGATACGCCAAATGGCCTTGGAACAGGCGATGATTTCGCCGTTTGAGGACCGCTTGCATCGTGAAGGCGTGGTGTCTTATGGCCTGTCGTCCTATGGCTATGATGCGCGGTGTTCCACCGAGTTCAAAATCTTCACCAACATCGACTCTGCGATTGTCGATCCCAAGGCCTTTTCCGATAAAAGCTTTGTGGACCGCAGCAGCGATGTTTGCGTGATTCCCCCTAACAGCTTTGCGTTGGCCCGCACCGTCGAGTATTTCAAGATTCCCGACGACGTGCTGGTGATTTGTTTGGGCAAATCGACCTATGCGCGGTGCGGTATCATCGTCAATGTGACGCCATTGGAGCCAGGATGGGAAGGGCATGTGACGTTGGAGTTTTCCAACACAACACCGTTGCCCGCACGGATTTATGCTAACGAAGGTGTTGCACAGTTCATCTTCCTGAAAGGCGATAGCCCGTGCGAAGTGACGTATCGTGCCCGTGCAGGGAAATATATGAGCCAAACCGGCGTGACCTTGCCGAGGCTTTGAGACCGATTTTGTATCGCGGGCAATCCGCGTTGGGGCACGTGAATGGATAGCATTCGAATCCGGGGCGGACGCCCGCTCAAGGGCATTATTCCGATTAGCGGCGCGAAAAATGCGGCTTTGCCGTTAATGACGGCTTGTTTGTTGACGGGGGAAACCCTGACCTTGGCCAATCTGCCGCATTTGGTGGATATCACGACCATGGCCAACCTGTTGATGTCTCTCGGCGTGTCTTTGCACATGAAGAGCAACGAACGGGGCGATGGGTGTGGCGGTCGGATTTTGGATTTGTCGACGCCGATGATCACCGATACCACGGCGCATTATGATCTGGTGCGTAAGATGCGGGCCTCAATTCTGGTTTTAGGGCCGGTTCTGGCTCGTACGGGGCAAGCACGGGTGTCTTTGCCTGGCGGCTGTGCCATTGGAGCCCGCCCCGTGGATTTGCATTTGAAGGCGCTGGAGCAGATGGGGGCGTCAATCTCCATTGAGGGCGGCTATGTGGATGCCCGTGTCGAGGGGCGCTTGAAAGGCGCACATCTGGTGTTTCCGCAGGTTACCGTGACCGGAACGGAAAATCTGTTGATGGCGGCGACGTTAGCCGACGGTGAAACCATCATTGACAATGCGGCGCGGGAACCGGAGGTCTCTGACCTTGCTCATTGCCTGGTGGCAATGGGGGCGGAAATCGAAGGCATTGGGTCCTCGCGTTTGGTGGTGCAGGGCAAGGAAAGCTTGCACGGCGCGACGTATTCCGTGTTGCCGGACCGTATTGAGGCCGGGTCCTATGCCGTGGCTGCGGCGATTACCCGTGGGTCCGTGTTGTTGCAGCATGCCGATGCGACGCAGATGTCGGCCTTGCTGAAGGTTTTGACGGCGGCGGGTGTAGTGGTTTCGGTGCAAGAGGACGGCATTCTGGTTTCTGCTGATACCGCGCCGATCCGTGGTGTCGATGTGATGACTGAGCCGCACCCTGGTTTTCCTACCGATATGCAAGCGCAGGTGATGGCGTTGTTTGCCACTGCCGAAGGGGCTTCGATGGTGACGGAGACCATCTTCGAAAACCGTTTTATGCATGTGCCGGAGTTGAAACGCATGGGGGCGGACATCAACATTCATAATGGTTCGGCCATTGTGCGTGGGGTGCCCCGGCTGTCTGGAGCTCCGGTGATGGCGACGGATTTGCGTGCGTCGATGTCCTTGGTTCTGGCCGGTTTGGCTGCGGAAGGTGAAACCACCGTGACTCGCGTCTATCATTTGGACCGTGGGTATGAACGCCTGGAGCAAAAACTGGCGGCGTGTGGGGCAGAGATTGAACGGGTCCGTGGTTAAGCTTTGGTCTTAGACCGCGACGAAGACAAAGAGGATTTCGCGATGTCCGCGAGTGAACGGATCATTTTGGCGCTTCCCAAGGGCCGTATTCTGGACGAGGCGATGCCGTTGGTGCGAGCCGCTGGAATCGAGCCAGAGCCGGATTTCGATGATCCGAAATCCCGTAAGTTGCGCTTTTCCACCAACCGGCCCAATCTGGATATTATCCGGGTGCGGAGTTTCGATGTGGCGACGTTCGTTGCTTTTGGCGCGGC
>JAFGWD010000124.1 GCA_016937315.1 Rhodospirillaceae bacterium | reverse complement strand
ACCGCTGATCATCGACATGGTGGATCAGGTGCGGCAATTGGTGAACACCGCCGCCAGCCTGGATGACGTGGCAGAAGGCTTGTTGCGCCTACGCCCTGATTTGCCTGATGCGGCTTTGGCGCAGTTGATGGGGGATGCGATGACCATCGCTCATGCCACCGGCCGCATGGAGATCAAGGGTGTCTGAGATCGCCAAACCGGGAACCACGTTTCAGGAAGCCGTGGCCTATGTTCAGGGCAAGGTGCGCTTACCAACCACAACCTGGACCGACCTGAAGGAAGGCGCGCACGCCCGCAGCTTTGTGGTTTCGGGGGCGACCACCGACGCCTTGTTAGCCGACTTCCAGGGGGCAGTGGATCAAGCGATTCGGGAAGGCCGCACGAAACAGGACTTCCTGAAGGATTTTGATGCCATCGTTGCCCGCCATGGCTGGGATTACAACGGTGGTCGTAAATGGCGGGCGCGGGTGATTTATAACACCAATTTGCGTATGGCCTATGCGGCAGGGCGCTGGCAACAGGCCATGGAACTGGATGATCCGATTGGCCGCTATACCGCCGTTCTGGATGTGGACACCCGTGACGAACATCGGCAATGGCACGGCATCACCTTACCGCTATCCCATCCGTTTTGGCGCACCCATTGGCCGCCTAACGGGTGGGGGTGCCGCTGTTCGGTGATTGTGTTGCCGCGCCGGGAAGCCCTGCGCCAAGGCTGGCAAATCAGCGAAGCGCCGACCATCGACATGGAACGCCGTATTGTGAATGGCCCCAATGGGCCAGAGGAATGGTGGACGCCGAAAGGCATCGACACCGGCTTTGGTTATAATGTTGGGGAAAGCTGGCTCCAAGGGGCTGTCCCGCAGGAATTGCGTAATCCGCTGCCGCCCTTCGGCACACCGATCATTCCCAAAGACCTGCCACCTTTGCCCAAGCCACACACGCCCGATGCAGACCGCACGCTTCCCGATGATCTGACCCGTGAAGGGTATGTACAGGCGTTCTTGTCCGAATTTGGGGCCGATCTCACCCGCCCGGCCTCCTTCCGTGATGTGGCGGGCCATCGCTTTGCTGTGGGGCGGGAACTGTTCGATGACCGATCCGGTAATTTGCGTAAGGCGGACAAGTTTGGGCGGCAGCGATATTTGCTGCACATGGCCGATGCCCTCAAAGACCCGGATGAAATCTGGTTGGATTGGGCGCAAACCGATAAGGGCGTGATGTTGCGCCGCCGCTATTTGCGCGTGATTGACATGCCCGATCATGCGGGCGGTATCGCGGTGTTTGAATGGTCAGGCGCGGGGTGGTCCGGTGTGACCGCCTTTCCACCGGAACGGGCGGCGTATTTGGAACGTCAACGCCAAGGCGTGTTGCTCTTCCGCCGCAAATAATTACGGGCGGGTGACCAACTCACCCGCCCAGGATGGCCCTCATGATCCCAGTTGGTGGGGCGGCGTCCATCCGTTCTTTGAATATAACTTTTAACGCTATCGTTGAAAAGCCCATCTTCCGGAACTTGCTTAGGCAGAGCTAATATGCAAGGCATAAGACGAATGGCCGGAGCGACGACGATGGCGGATACCCAGCTCACGCAGATAAAGGTGTTTTGTCCGTGCTGCGGCGGAGAACGAAATCACAACGTATTAGCCAAAGTCGAATCCCCAAACCCGCCATTCTCCCTGGGGTATGATAGATATTATATCGTTGAGTGTGCCGGATGCGAGAACACGGCCTTTTTTCATGAGTTCGGCCCTCCATGGGTCTTGGAATATGACCCCGTTACAGGTGAAGCCAGCAAGTTTGCCTCTACGTCGCGATATCCTGCGTGTCACCAACGGCAGCGCCTGACATTCCCGTTAGGGTCCTTCTTCGGGAACGACTACGCTTCCGATGTGTATCGAATATATGACGAGACTTACGATGCTCTGGGCAACAATCTGAGTACTCTCTGCGCTTATGGATCGCGCACGATCATCGATATAATCGTAACGCATCTCGCAGACGACAGAGGTTCTTTCCCCGACAAGAT
The DNA here is from genome assembly GCA_016937315.1 of Rhodospirillaceae bacterium. Classification (GTDB taxonomy): domain Bacteria; phylum Pseudomonadota; class Alphaproteobacteria; order Rhodospirillales; family Rhodospirillaceae; genus Oleispirillum. Next base: position 1,585 of record JAFGWD010000124.1, on the reverse strand, counting down.
CAAGCGCCTCGCTGCTTCGAACGTCATCACCACCGCTCAGGCTTCCTCGATTACTGCCGCCTTCGACGCAGGCAGTGCCTCCGCGCATCGAGGTTGGTGTCCCCAAGAGGCCGATGTCCTCATTTTGCTCGACGTGGCAGAGATGCTGATCAATCAGTTTGTCATCAACCCCGCACGCCAGCAGCACACAGCAGAAGCAACCACAAATTTAAGCGCCCGCGTTCCTCCGAGGCCTAAAAAGCCGAAGTCCGCCACATCGGCTCCTACATCGCCATCCGCACCAACAACAACCGACTTGACCTGACAAACCTGGATCGGCGTCCCCGACCCCGTTAATGGGGCGTTAGCGCCCGCATTGAGGCCGGAGCCAAAGTCCCCGTTGCGCTTTCCCCCCGTCTGGGGCAACATCCACCCAACCCGACATCAATCAGAGACCGCACGGAAGTCGTTCCGCGCGGTCTCTTTTTTGGGTTCGGCGCAAGGTGTCCCCATCGCAATCAGATGGGGCGAACCGTCACCGTGCCGACACTCAAAAAACCAATCCAGATCAGCCGCCCCGGCCGTCATACGGCAACCAACGGTGCAACCCTTGAATTCACCGATACCACCTGTGCCGACGTGGCGGCGGTTTACGATCCGGCTGTGCATCAAGCGCCGTTGGTGGTGGGCCATCCCAAAACAGACGATCCGGCCTATGGTTGGGTTCAGGGGCTGGCCTTCGCCGACGGCATCTTGCAGGTCACGGATGTGGACCAACTGGATGCAGCGTTTGCCGATTTGGTTAATGCCGGACGGTTCAAGACCGTTTCCGCATCGTTCTATCTGCCTCAATCCCCCAACCACCCCAAACCCGGCCACCTGTATCTGAAGCATGTAGGCTTCTTGGGGGCCGCCGCCCCGGCGGTCAAGGGGTTAAAGCCGGTGAGTTTTGCCGACGATGCGGAAACCCTGACTGTCGAATTCGCACAGGTGGATGGTTGGACGTTGGCCGGAGCATTTACCGCCATTGGCAATCTGCTGTCCGGGATGCGCGATTTTCTTATCGAAAGCCAGGGTGCGGAAAAGGCCGATGCCCTCTTGCCGCGCGGGGCTTTGGATCACCTCCAAGCCACTGCCGAACGGGTACGCCAACAGGCCGATAACAAAGAACCAGCCTTTGCCGACCCCCTCAACCCCAAGGAAACTTCTATGGACGAAACCGAATTGAAAACGCGGGCGGCGGACCTTGCCAAACGCGAAGCGGCGATTACGGCGCAGGAAGCCGCGTTTGCCGATCAGGCCCGTCAAGGCCGCCGCCGCGACAACGAAGCCCTGGTTGATCAGTTGATTAAGGACGGCCGGTTTGTGGCGACCCATAAGGCGGAAACCCTGGCTTTCATGGACAGTCTGGACGCGACCACCGCCACCATTGACTTTGCGGATGCCGACGGTAAGCCCGGCAAGCTGTCGCAGTTGGCCGCGTATCGCGTCCAATTGCAGGCCGGGCCAAAGCTGGTGGAATTCGGGGAAATCGGCGGCGGTGTTGATCCGGTGGATACGATGGACTTTGCCACCCCACAGGGCAGCGTTGTGGATCGTGACCGTT
>JAFGWD010000015.1 GCA_016937315.1 Rhodospirillaceae bacterium | reverse complement strand
ATTGCCCTCAACCGGATGCATGTCACCCGCATCACGCCCTATGCCCTGATTGGTGCGGTCCTGTGGGTTGCGGTTCTCAAGTCCGGCGTTCACGCCACATTGGCTGGCGTCGTCGTCGCCCTGGCCATTCCGGGCACCGCGACCACACCCAACGCCCCATCTCCCTTAAAACGCCTTGAGCATCGGCTGCACGGTTGGGTGAATTTCTTCATCATGCCGGTCTTTGCCTTTGCCAACGCTGGGGTTCCTTTGGACGGCATGGGGATCTCAGACATCCTGGCTCCGTTACCTATGGGAATTGGACTCGGCCTCTTTTTAGGCAAGCAGAGTGGCGTCATGATGGCATCATGGTTGGCCGTCCATTTCGGCCTTGCCAAGCTTCCCGAGGGAACACATTGGCGTGCCATGTACGGCGTTGCCTTACTGACCGGAATCGGATTTACGATGAGCCTGTTTATCGGCATGTTGGCCTTTAACGATCCGGCGCACGCCAACGCATTGCGTGTCGGCGTTTTAAGTGGCAGCATCGCCTCCGCACTGGCAGGATTCTGTTGGCTGCTCTTTCTACCGCGCCGCTCCCCCGAACCCATGGCACCGCATTGAACACAAAAGTCGCGATCATCGGCGGCGGCCCAGCCGGGCTGATGGCCGCCGAGACCCTCGCCACGGCAGGCATTCCGGTTGACGTCTTTGAGTCCATGCCAACCCCTGGCCGTAAATTCCTGCGTGCAGGAATCGGTGGACTGAATTTGACTCGCTCTGACGACATCGACACCTTCTTGTCCCATTACGGCAGCACCGCGCGACAATGGCTGGCCCCCGCTCTGCGTACTTTTGGGCCGCAAGAGGTGCGCCAATGGGCCGATAGCTTGGGAGCGGACACCTTTGTTGGGTCATCGGGCCGAGTATTCCCAAAGGCTATGAAAACCGCGCCACTGTTGCGTGCCTGGATGAACCGACTGTCCGATCTGGGCGTCACCCTGCACACCCGCCACATCTGGAGCGGATGGGCAGACGACGGCCAGCTTGTCTTTGCCACACCGAATGGCCCACGATACGTCACCGCCGATGCCACGATTCTGGCACTCGGCGGGGCCAGTTGGCCACGCCTTGGCAGCACCGGATCTTGGTGTCCCCATCTGGCGGCCAAAGGCATTGAAATCGCCCCTTGGCTCCCGTCCAATTGCGGCTTCGACGTCGCCTGGAGCCCCACCTTCCGCGACCGCTTTGCAGGCACCCCCTTGCCCACTGCAACATTTGGATTTGGCACGACCCACATCCGCAGCCACGCGATGATTACCAGCTATGGGCTTGAAGGCGGAGCCATTTACGCTTTATCGGCGGCGATGCGTGACACCATCACCGCGACAGGATCGGCCATCATGACCATCGACTTGGCCCCTGATCGCGACGAAGCCACTCTCGCCCGTGCCCTCTCCCGCCCCCGTGGCGCACGGTCCTTTGCCACCCACCTTAACCGCAATGGCCTAGGTGGTGTGCGTGCCGCACTTCTGCGGGAGACCATCCCTGCCGTTCAAGCCCTGTCCGCCACCGCATTGGCGCACGCCGCAAAGACTCTCACCATCACCTGCCTGCGCCCACGCCCCTTGGACGAGGCGATCAGTTCGGCTGGCGGCATTACCCGCAGCGAAGTCGACGAAACCTTGATGCTGAGACGCCTTCCCGGCGTTTTCTGCGCTGGAGAAATGTTGGACTGGGAAGCCCAAACCGGCGGCTTCCTTTTGACCGCATGTTTGGCCCTGGGACATGCGGCAGGAAAAGCGGCGGAAAACTGGATATCCCTCCCCAATCGGGTGGCCGCCATGGACGAATGCTTTTGAATCAACTATCCTCAGCCTGGATTTCCCTACCCGATATGGGCCAGTAACGGAGAGTTTCCATGCATGAGAGCCGCGTTCCGACGGTCGTCTCGACCTCGCCCTTCGCAGACCAAAAACCGGGAACCTCGGGCTTAAGAAAGCCCGTCACCGTTTTTCAACAACCGCACTACCTGGAAAACTTTATCCAGTCGGTTTTCGACTCCCTGCCCGACCACGAAGGCCAAACCCTAGTGATTGGCGGAGATGGCCGTTTTTTCAATGCCGAGGCGATACAAGTCATCTTGCGTATGGCGTGTGCCAACGGCATCCGCCGCATCCTGGTGGGACGCCATGGCCTGCTCTCAACGCCTGCCGTTTCCCACCTAATCCGCAAGCATCGAGCCTATGGCGGGTTTGTGTTGTCGGCCAGCCATAACCCAGGCGGGGCGCACGGCGATTTTGGTATTAAATACAACATCGGAAACGGCGGCCCGGCACCGGAATCGCTGACCGACACAATCTTTGAGAACAGCCGTAAGATTAGCCGCTTCCGCATCGTCGCGGCCCCGCATTGCGACTTAGGGCGGATAGGAACCTGTCAGCTCAACAATACCGAAGTCGAAATCATCGATCCCGTTGCCGACTATGCCGAGTTAATGGAAAGCCTGTTCGACTTCAAAGCGATTTCCGACTTGCTGAAGTCTCCGGACTTTCGCATGCGTTTCGATGCCATGAACGCCGTAACCGGCCCTTATGCCAAGACCATTCTTGAGGACCATCTGGGAGCTCCCAAAGGCACCGTCGTCAATGCCGTGCCGTTGCAAGACTTCGGCGGTATCCATCCTGACCCCAACCCCACCCATGCCGCCGACTTGGTTGCCGCGATGCAGGGCGCAACGGCTCTTGATTTCGGCGCAGCCTCCGACGGTGACGGCGACCGCAACATGATCCTGGGGGCAAATGCCTACGTCACCCCCAGTGACAGCTTGGCGATCATTGCCGCGCACGCACACTTGATACCGGGATACGCTGGACGGTTAACCGGCATTGCACGCTCCATGCCGACCAGCCGCGCGGCGGACCGTGTCGCGGCAAAGCAAGGTGTGCCGTGCTTTGAAACGCCCACCGGTTGGAAGTTTTTCGGCACCTTGCTGGACGCTGGCATGGTCACCTTTTGCGGCGAGGAAAGCTTTGGCACCGGATCGGACCACGTCCGAGAAAAAGACGGTCTATGGGCGGTACTCTATTGGCTAAACATCCTCGCGAAAACCCGAATGCCCGTGTCCAAGATCCTGGCTGAACATTGGCAGACCTATGGCCGCGATTATTACTCACGCCATGACTATGAAAACCTGGACATCGCCACCGCCAACGCCCTGATGCACGACCTCAAAACCCAGTCTTTGAACGGAAAGGTCTTTGGCAATCGTACCGTGACTATGCACGACGACTTTGCCTACAGCGACCCTGTCAGCAACCAGGCCACCTCCGGGCAAGGCATCCGCGTCATATTTTCCGATGGCGCCCGCATGGTTTTCCGACTGTCTGGAACGGGAACCAGCGGAGCGACCTTGCGAGTCTACCTGGAACGTTTTGAACCCAACCCACAAGCACAAGACATAGATACGCAAGATGCCCTGAAAGAGCTGATCATCCTATCGCGTGAAATCAGTGGGATTGAGGCAAGAACCGGGCGCAAAACGCCGGATGTCATCACCTGATGCCTCGGCGTCGGAAACACAGACGTCAGGAACGACTGGATTTTTTTGCGTACTCGACAGATGATTGCGGAATGGAGAAAGGTCCCTGAGAGTGGCCTTTCTCCGCGACGACACCGCTAAAGAATAGCGGAGGGAGCGAGGGGAAACCTCTCGGACATCCCGTGTGTTGTGGTTTATCCATCTAAAACAAGGATTAGCCCGCCATGACTGACCATTCCAACATCAAAATCCGCGCTCGGGCTTATGCCTTGTGGCAAGCCCACGGTTGCGAAGACGGAAAGGATATGGATTTCTGGCTGCAAGCCGAACGCGAACTTCTCGGTGCCGAACCCGTACCTGCAGCAGAATCCAAGACCGAGACACCCCCTAATACCGACGCAGAACCAAAAGTTACAGCAAAACCGAAGGCCCCGGCAAAGCCAAAAGCCGCAACAAAGCCAAGGGCTCCAGCGAAGCCAAAAAGCCCAGCAAAGTAAAGGCGAATACCTCGCCGCGCTTCCGCAGCAACCAAGGCCCCCCCACCTGGGACAGGTCCTGCTTAACAAGAAGGATGGACATGGAAAATCCCCGAACTCCCGGCGATGCAGCCGGATTCGCCCGGATATTTCACGCCACCCATAGCGACCCGTTCGGATTTTTGGGGCCGCACGTCCTTGACGACGGTGTCGTGATTCGTGCTTTTCTGCCTGAGGTCGAAACCGCCGAGGTCATCGCCGCCGACGGGGCGCACCTCGCACAAATGAGCCGCTGCGGACAAAACGGCGGCTTTGTCGCGCGGCTGCCTGCGGATGTGTCCGTGGGCACCGCGTATCGCCTGCGACTCCAAGCCAATGGAACATCTTGGGAGGTCGAAGACCCTTATCGCTTCCCTGCCAGCCTTGGTGAACTTGACCGCCACCTGATGGCTGAGGGACGCCATCGCCGAATCTTTGACAAACTGGGAGCCCACCCCACAACACTCTTGGGTGTATCCGGCGTCAGCTTTGCTGTGTGGGCTCCCAATGCCCGACGCGTCAGCGTGGTCGGGGATTTCAACACTTGGGACGGTCGTCGTCACCCAATGCGCCTACACCCCGGTTGTGGCGTATGGGAACTGTTCATCCCCGACCTCGGAGAAGGGACCCTTTACAAATTTGAACTTCTGGGACCGAATGGGAAGCTCCTCCCCCTAAAGGCCGATCCCTATGCCTTCGCCTGTGAAAAACCACCACACACAGCAAGCAAAGTCATCAAACGTGGCACCTATGCCTGGAATGACGAGAACTGGATGTCAACGCGCAAGGAGGCAAACGCCTGCAACGCGCCGATGACGATTTATGAAGTCCATTTGGGGTCTTGGCAACGCTGCCCCGAAGAAGACAATCGCTATCTTACCTATGGCGAATTGGCAGAACGATTGGTCCCCTACGTCCGCGATCTTGGTTTCACGCACATCGAATTGCTGCCCATCAACGAATACCCCTTTGATGGATCGTGGGGATACCAGCCCATAGGCCTGTTCGCGCCAACCAGCCGCTTTGGATCACCCAACGATTTTCGCGTATTCATTGACGCCTGCCACAATGCCGGGATTGGCGTTATCTTGGATTGGGTGCCAGGGCACTTCCCCGAGGACGCCCACGGATTGGCGCAATTCGACGGCACCCACCTTTACGAACATGCCGACCCGCGCCAAGGACGACACATGGATTGGGGAACCCTGATCTATAACTTTGGACGCGCCGAGGTCTGTAACTTTCTGACCGCCAACGCCTTGTTCTGGCTTGATGAATACCACATTGATGGCTTGCGCGTCGACGCCGTAGCATCCATGTTGTACCTCAATTACAGCCGTGAAGACGGCCAATGGATTCCCAATGTCTTCGGCGGACAGGAAAACCTGGAAGCCATCGCCTTCCTGAAACGCCTCAACGAGGTGCTGTACGAAGAACACCCCGGAACCTTCACTGTGGCAGAAGAGTCCACAGCATGGCCCATGGTTTCACGCCCCACCTACCTGGGAGGCTTGGGGTTCGGCTTCAAATGGAACATGGGCTGGATGCACGACACCCTGCGCTATATGGGTAAGGACCCCGTTCACCGTGCTTATCACCACAATGATTTGACCTTTGGCCTTCTGTACGCCTTCCACGAAAATTTCGTTCTGCCCTTGAGCCACGATGAAGTGGTCCACGGCAAGGGATCGTTGATTTCCCGCATGCCCGGAGACCGCTGGCAGAAGTTCGCAACGTTGCGGGCATATTTCGCCTTTATGTGGACACACCCCGGGAAAAAACTACTGTTCATGGGGGGCGAGTTTGCACAAGAGGCCGAATGGAGCCATGATGCCAGCTTGGACTGGCATTTGACCACCGACCCCCTGCATGCCGGCATGGGTGCGGTGATCCGTGACTTGAATGCGATCTATCGCCGCACGCCAGCTTTGTTCAGCACGGATTCCAATCCCGCAGGCTTTTCCTGGATCGACTGCTGCAATCCTGAGCAGAGCATACTCGCGTATCTGCGCCGTGTGCCCAAAGGCGGCGAAGACGCCGTGGTCATCGCCAATTTCACGCCAATGGTTCGCGAAGGGTATCGCTTAGGTGTTCCTTGTTCTGGGTTTTACAAAGAGGCCATCAACACCGATTCCCAACTCTATGGTGGCAGCAATGTGGGCAACAATGGGGGCGTTGTGGCAGAACCTGTGCCCAGTCACGGTCTTCCTTTCTCCGTCGTGATCACCCTGCCCCCCTTATCTGTCCTGATTCTGAAAACAGAGGCTCCCGACGCCGTGAGCGGGGGCTGACCATGGTAAGCGTGGTCTGGCCCGGACGACCCTATCCTCTGGGCGCGACGTGGGACGGTAATGGCACCAACTTCGCACTGTTTTCAGCCAATGCCGAAGCGGTTGATGTCTGCTTATTTGATAAAAACGGTAAAAAAGAACAAGAACGCATCCGCCTACCGGAATATACCGACCAAGTCTGGCATGGCTTCCTGCCGGATGTAAAACCTGGGCAACTTTACGGATATCGCGTTCACGGACCTTATGAACCCAGCGCAGGGCATCGCTTTAACGCCAACAAACTTTTGATCGACCCCTACGCCAAGGCCCTGTCCGGCGATGTCATCTGGCATCGCAACAATTACGCCTATCGACTTGACCACCCAAAGGCGGATCTGTCCTTCAACCGCCAAGACAACGCACGCACCATCCCCAAAGGAATTGTTGTTGAAAGCCTGAAAAGCCGGCACTTGGCATCGACTCCCGATGTCCCATGGCAAAATTCATTGATTTATGAAATGCATGTGCGTGGCATGACTATTGCCCACCCACAAATACCACTCATCAAACGAGGGACTTTTTCCGGATTGGGTTCTGCCCCAGTCATTGCACACTTAAAATCCTTAGGCGTCAACATCATCGAACTGTTGCCTATTCATCCCTGCATCGATGAACAGCACCTGATCGACAAGGGGTTGCGTAATTATTGGGGCTACAGCTCGTTTAATTTCTTCGCACCAACACCGCGTTATTTGTCCAGTCGCAACATCTCTGAGTTCCGCACCACGGTAAATCTGCTGCACGATGCGGGCATTCAAGTGATCCTGGATGTGGTTTTCAACCATACGGGTGAAGGCAGCCACCTTGGCCCAACGCTCTCGTTCCGTGGCATCGACAACGCGTCTTACTACCGCCTCAACCGCGATGATAAACGCTATTACACCGACTTTACGGGGTGCGGAAACACCCTGAACATCACGCATCCGCGTGTCCTGCAAATGGTCATGGACTCACTCCGATATTGGGTCGAAGTGATGCACGTCGACGGATTTCGCTTTGATCTCGCAACAACACTGGCACGCGCGCCGGACGCCTATTCTCAGGAAAGCCCCTTCCTGGCCGCAGTTCGTCAAGATCCCGTCCTGTCACGCATCAAAATGATATCCGAACCCTGGGACCTCGGCCCGAATGGCTACCAATTGGGACAATTCCCACCCGGTTGGTCGGAATGGAACGACGTCTATCGCAACAAAGTGCGGCAATTCTGGCGTGGCGATTCCGGCCTTATGGGAGACTTCGCATCCAGCATCACCGGCTCTTCGGCCTTATTTGAACGTCAAGGACGCCGTCCCCGGTCCTCAATCAATTTCGTCACCGCGCACGATGGCTTCACGCTGACCGATCTCGTCCAGTACGAGCACAAGCACAACGAAGCCAACCAGGAAAACAACCGCGACGGCAGCGACTACAACCTCAGTGCAAACTATGGCGTCGAGGGCGCTTCCGAGGACCCAATGGTGCGCTGTATGCGTATGCGCCAAAAACGCAACATCATCGCCACCCTCCTGCTCTCTCAGGGTGTGCCAATGCTGACCGCAGGTGACGAGCTGGGCCGCACGCAGCTGGGCAACAACAACGCCTATTGCCAAGACAACGAGATCAGTTGGCTGTCGTGGACAACCATGACCGACGACAACCGCGACTTTTTGGAATTTGTGCGTGCAATTGCAAAAATTCGGCATGAGCATCCGGTTTTTCGACGTCCCCGTTTCTTTCACGGACGGCCTCTTGGCACAGGAACGATCAAAGACATCACTTGGTTGTCGCCACGCGGGGGGGAACTCTCGAACGAAGATTGGGGGTTATCATATGCCCGTTGCCTCGGGTTCCATCTGGGGGGAGAACTTGGCGAGTACTTCTCACGAGAAGGCGAATGCCTGGATGACCAGCAGTTTATTGTCCTGATGAATGCCCACTACGGCACGGTTCCCTTTCGTCTTCCGGGTCCCAAAATGGGCTGCTGTTGGCATTGTCTGTTCGACACCACCAACCCTCTCCCCTACCCTGACGACCAGCAACCCTTCTTCCGTGCCAGCGAGATCTATCCTCTGCAAGGTCGCACTATGGCCATGCTGATCCACGCCGATGACAACACGGCACAGTGTCATACCAAGCCAATTCACACATCCCATCCGACCGAAAAGGATTGATGCTCTTGTCTTGTCCCCCGTTCATCGCTGATCCTGCACAGGCGCTCGACCAACTGGCACGCGTTACGGGCATTCACGAGTCGTACTGGGACATCGCCGGAAACTTTCATGTCACCACCACCACCGCCAAACGCACCATTCTAAAGGCCATGGGCATTCCCGCCGACAGCGACACCGAGGCAATGCAGAGTCTAGAAGATTGGCTGGAACACCCTTGGCGCACGCTGTTGCCGCCAGTCGCTGTCTTCCGCCAAGGCTCTCTGGATGCCCCCATGGCCGTAGACGTCTCCATCCCGGACGATCTGGCTTTTTCTCGCTTGGTTTGGCGATTGACTGTAGAAAACGGGGACATCCATGAAGGCACACTCCCCGCATGCACCCTACCGGTAGAGGACGTCGCCGATATCGGCGGACAAACCGTGACGCGGCGAAAAATCGATCTACCGACACCCCTGCCCGAAGGCTACCACACGTTATCCATCACCTTCGCTGGACAAGACGCACAAACCCGTGTGATTGTGGCCCCGCCTCACGCGTTCGTCCCGGACTGGATGAACGCCGGAGAGCGGCGCTGGGGACTGGCCTGCCAGCTATACGGATTGAGACGGTCCAAAGACTGGGGGATCGGGGACTTTTCGTCCCTTTCCGAGCTTATGGCGGGAACCGGCACATTGGGTGCATCCATGGTTGGCATCAACCCGCTGCACGCCCTGTTCCCAGTCTGGCCCGATGCATGCAGTCCCTATTCCCCATCCAGCCGCGTTTTCCTCAATCCGCTGATGATTGACATCGACGCCATCGACATTCCCAGCCCACGCCTAGAGGCCCTCACCAACGACCCGACATTTACGGCCACGCTGAACGCCGCACGGGCGCAAAACAGGGTTGACTACCCCATTGTCAGCGACCTCAAATTCAAAGCCTTAACTGCCCTGTATCAGGACTTCTTAGAGCTTCCCTCAGAAAAAATAAGTGATTTCGAGGCGTTTTGCGCCGCCGGAGGTGGTGCGCTCCGTCGCTTTGCTGAATTCTCTGCCCTGCACGAAAGCATGGGTGGTTTGCCGTGGAACACTTGGCCTGCTCCGTTTCAGAACCCGAACAGCCCCGAAGTCGCGGCCTATGCCTTGGTCAACGCCGAACGCGTAACCTTCCATGCCTTTTTGCAATGGCTGGCGGAAACCCAACTGGCGCAAACCACACGCACCAATCCCAACATCGGCCTCTATCGTGACCTTGCCATCGGAGCCAGCGCCGATGGGGCTGATGCCTGGGCCAACCAAGATAGTTTGGCGCAAAACATGTCCTTCGGTGCCCCTCCGGATGCTTTCAGCGCGGTTGGCCAGGACTGGGGATTGCCACCGCAGATCCCCCACCGGATGAGAGAAACGGCTTATGTTGGCTTTATTGAGATGCTGCGTGCCAACATGCGCCATGCTGCGGCGCTTCGCTTGGATCATGTCATGGGATTGATGCGCCTGTTCTGGATTCCCAACGGGAACGGCGTCAAAGATGGAGCTTATGTCTCCTACCCCTTCGAGGACCTGCTGGCCATTGTCGCCCTGGAAAGCGTACGCAACCGCTGTGTTGTGATCGGCGAGGATTTAGGCACGGTGTCTAACGATTTCCGCGCCCGGATGGCAACCGAGCGCCTTCTATCCTACCGCGTGTTGTATTTCGAGCGCTGGCCAAACGGCCTGTTCAAACGGCCAGAGACATATCCGCCTCTGGCTCTT
>JAFGWD010000123.1 GCA_016937315.1 Rhodospirillaceae bacterium | reverse complement strand
CTTACCCGCCAGAGGCTTGCCGATCACCGCGACACGTCGGCCAGTCCCACGTTCAACCACACCTTCCAGAATATGAACCGTCTGATACGCGGAAATCGGATCCGCAATTTGTGCACGGGTATCCGGCAACTCCGGGGCCACTTCCCCAGTCCAGAACACACCGTTACAAACAGCACACGGACGCGCATCATGGCGATAGATGGTTTTTCCATCCCGATTTTGGATGCGATCAATCAGAGTCGGGACAATCCGCTTGCCGCCATTAACCAGCATCGCATAAGCCGACGTCAATTGCAGAACCGTGGTTTCGCCCGCACCCAGGGACATCGACAAAACCGGAAGCATGCGATCCGCAATGCCAAATCGCTTCGCGGTTGCCACCACCTTATCCATGCCAACCGTCTCGGCCAAACGCACCGTCATCAGATTCCGCGATTTCTCAACACCAATCCGCAAGGTCGTCGGGCCATAGAAATCACCATTATAATTCTGCGGCTTCCACTTTGCCTGGCCGGGAACTTCCAACACGAAGGGCGCATCAAGAATCAAATCCGTCGGCTTGAAACCATTCTCCAGCGCCGTGAGATAAACGAACGGCTTAAATGCCGAACCCGGTTGCCGAACCGCCTGGGTGGCACGGTTGAACTCGGAGCGTTCGTGCGAAAACCCGCCAACCATCGCCAGAACCCGCCCAGTGTGCGGGTCCATCGCCACCAAAGACCCATCAACATCGGGAATTTGCTGCAAGCCATAAACGCCGTTACCCTTTTCCAAGGGCTCCACGGCAATCACATCACCGGGTTTTACCACCTCGGTAGGAGACTTCGGAACCCCACCGACATCTTGCCCCGTCAAATGCCGTCGCGCCCACTTCATCTGCTCAAAGGGAACGGTGCCACGTTTACCACCGACGAATCCGACCTCTGCCCCCCGCTGCGAAACCGAAAGCACCACGGCGCGTTGCCATGTTTCACGCAATCCCTTGGGCAGATCGGCATCACGCAACCGAATACCCCAACTCTGGTCCAAGTCAATATGCCCCAACGGCCCCCGCCACCCGTGGCGACGGTCGTACGCAATCAGCCCCTCTCTGAGGGCTTGGGTCGCAAATTCCTGCAACTGTGGCTCCAAAGTGGTCCGCACCGCCAGCCCCCCTTTGTAGAGGGCCTTTTCACCGTAACGAGACACCAATTCGCGCCGCACATCCTCGGAGAAATACTTGGAATGTCCCAAGAGTTTCGTTTCGCCTCGGGTCAACGCGACCAATGGCGTCGCCATGGCTGCTGCCGCCTCCGCCGCAGTGATTCGCCCATCCTCACGCATGCGGCCAACCACCCAATTGCGCCGCGCTACGGCAGCATCGTGAAAACGCTGCGGGTTGTAATTGTTCGGAGCCTTGGGAAGAGCTGCCAAAAAGGCAACTTCGGCCACGGTCAATTCATCAAGGGATTTATCGAAGTAATTCATGGCGGCAGCAGCAACGCCATAGGCACCACGCCCAAGGTAAATTTCATTCAGGTAAAGTTCGAGAATATGTTCTTTACTAAAGGCTTGCTCGATACGCAGAGCAAGAATCGCTTCCTTGATCTTACGCGAAAACGAAACCTCGTTGGTCAGCAGAAAATTCTTTGCTACCTGTTGGGTAATCGTCGATGCTCCGACCGGACGTCGACCGCTTCCCGCCTGCCGGATATTGGTCAACGCGGCACGCGCCACCCCCATCGCATCTACCCCAGCGTGTTCGAAAAAACGCTGATCCTCGGCAGAGATGAAGGCATTAACCACTACGCGAGGAATTGCCGAATACGGCACAAACACCCGCTTCTCAATGGCATACTCGGCAACCAAGCGTCCATTACCAGCATAAATGCGTGTCATCACATCGGGGGCGTAATTTTCCAACTGGCGAAAATCGGGCAGTCCCTGGCCATAATGCCAGAACACATAAACCCCGCCACCAACCCCGGCGAGAGCGATCAGAACCACAAGACTGACCACGAAGGTCAGAACACGCGTCATGGCTTGTTTCCCTTAAAAAGGAGCAAACCCGCCAGAAGGCGGGCCCGGTCTATTGACATACGCGATTTGGCTCCCAAAAGCCACCCCATGCCGCATCAAGCCCTGGTATTTTAGGGACGTTGTGCGCTTTGCGTCTGATCGAAATAACGATCCACTGCGTGTGTCATGGACTCCGACAAACGTTCCCGATATGCCGTTTGCTGCAACAAACGCACTTCCTCCGCATTGGAAAGGTAACCCATTTCCAACAACACCGAAGGAATATCCGGGGCCTTTAACACGGCAAACCCGGCGAACCGATGCGTATTACTCAAAGTCCGCACCTTACGTCCTAACTCGCCGACCGCCAGAGACGCAAACTGCGCCGACAAATTCATCGACTCCCGCTGCGCCAGATCAATCAGGATTCCCGTAACCTCCGGGCTTTCCTCAGAGAAATCCATTCCAGAGATAATGTCCGACTTGTTTTCCTTGTCTGCTAACAACGCCGCTTCCTTATCCGAGGCCCGTTCAGACAAGGTATAAATCGACAGCCCGCGTGTTCGACGATTGGGGTTGCTGTCGGCATGCAAAGAAACAAATAAGTCCCCATGTGCCCGCCGCGCAATGGCAACGCGCCCCCGCAAGGAGATGAAAATATCACGGTCACGAGTCAGCACCACTTTATAGCGCCCGGTCTTTTCCAGGTGCGCCTTCAACTGGCGCCCCATGGCCAACGTGATGTGCTTTTCATAAATACCATTCACGCCAATCGCACCGGGATCAACCCCACCATGTCCGGGATCAAGGATAATCACCGGCTTAGCTCCGCCGGCGCGACGCTGACGATCACCAATCGCCGGCTCACTCGCCTTGGCAGCTTCCG
>JAFGWD010000122.1 GCA_016937315.1 Rhodospirillaceae bacterium | reverse complement strand
GTGAGCGTTGTGGCACAAGAAACCGGATCTTCGGCACGCGATGTCCTTGTCGCTTCGGAAGAAGTCTCGCGGCAAGCGGACCAGTTGCGCGGCGTGGTCGATAATTTCCTGGCCAAGGTGCGCTCTGCCTAAAACCGGACGAGATTCCTCCCGGAACCTTTGGCGGCGGGTTTACCCCGCCGCCCTTTTTATGCCCGATGACCCATCATCCTCAATCAAGCGATTTCTAAAATCGCTTCCAGAGCCGCAACATTGGTCACCGTCACACGGCTTCTTTGCAGGTCAATCCACCCCGCCTGCACCCACGCTTGCAGTTGCTTGTTCACGCTTTCCCGGGTGGTTGCCATCATGTGAGCGAGTTCTTGCTGCGACAGGCGCAAGCCAATTTCGATGCCACCCGCCACCGGCTGGCCATACGTCCCAACCAAACGCAGCAGGTGCTTCGCCAGGCGCTGCTCCAACGGCAAAAACGCCGCATCCTCCAGCATCTCGCTGGTGCTGCGTACGCGCTGGCACAGCAAATGAATGATCTGCATCGCCAACTTGCCCTCGGATTCCACCAACGGCATGAAATCCCGGCGATAAATGACCAACAATTCGCTGGGGGCCAAGGCCTCCGCATCAGCGGTACGCGGCAACTCATCCAGAAGAGCGATTTCGCCGAAGAACTGACCTTCCTTGAACAAGTTGAGAGTCACGTCCTTTCCATCGGGGGATGTGGTATGCACCTTCACCCGCCCAGACAGCACACCGAACAAACGGTCACCGGGATCGCCCTTTTGGAACAAGGTCTCGCCACGCACCAACCGTCGCGTCACCGCAACCGCCAGAATGCGGTCTAAAATCGTCGGAGTTAACCCTGCAAATAATGGGCTATTTTGCAGAAATTCCCGCCGGACATCGCTTTTCATGTTTCGTCCCCTCGCGGACGACGCGGGTTCCCACACCGCACCGTCCAGGTTCACAGTTTATGCACCCGCCAGGCTCATCCCCTCAATACACACCGTCGGCGCATCAATACCGTACCGATACGTCCAATCATTGGCTGGAATCAGATCTGCGAACATTGTCAACAAATTGCCCGCAATCGTCACTTCACTGACCGGACAGGTGATCTCTCCCTTTTCGATCCAGAATCCCACCGCCCCACGGGAATAATCGCCAGTCACACCATTCACACCGGAACCGATCAGTTCGGTCACATACAAGCCGCGATTGATGCCGGCAATCATCTCCGCCGGAGAAACCGTCCCCGGCAGCAGAGCCACATTGGACACCGATGGTGACGGCGCGGACCCGATTCCGCGCGCTGCATGCCCGGTCGGCGGCAAACCCAACTGCCGCGCCGAACGCAAATCCAGAATCCAACCGGTCAGCTTTCCATCTTCCATCAACCCACGGGAAACCGTCGGCAAGCCTTCCGCATCGCAGGGCCGTGAGCGTAAACCTCGTGGGCGATGCGGCGTTTCAACGATAGAAACCCCTGGCGCAAACAGGCGCTTTCCCATGGCATCGGCCAGAAAAGTGGTGCCACGAGCCACCGATGCACCATTGATCGCCCCAAGAAAATGGCTCAGCAATGACCGTGAAACCCGTGGGTCAAAAACCACCGGGATTGTCGCGGATTTTGCCTTTTTTGCACCCAAACGCGCCACCGCACGCTCCCCGGCGGAACGACCCAGGCTTTCCGGCGACGGCAAATCTCCGCGATAGACCGCAACCGCTGCGTCATAGTCGCGTTCCATGCCCTCCGCATCCCCCGCCAGAACCGAAACCGACACGGCTGCATGGCTGGTGACATACCCCCGCGAAAACCCATTGGTCGCCGCCAAGGCAATTTCCGACCGCGAAAAGGACGCTTCCGCGCCTTCGCTGTTGGACACACCAGAAACCGCCAACGCCGCATCCTCGGCGGCATGCGCGGCGGTTATCAGATCGTCCTCGCTGGGGTCCTCTGGATCACAAAGATCGCAATCCGGCAGTGCGCCCATCATCAATTGTTCCGGTTCGGCCAGACCCGCAAAAGGGTCCTCCGGCATCACGCGTGCCATGGCCACCGCACGTTCGGCCAACGCCGTCAACGACGCGGATGAAAAGTCGGACGTCGAAACCATCGCTGCGCGGCGTCCCAAAAAAACCCGCAAGCCGATCTCCGCACCATCGGCGCGTTCCAACTTCTCCAATTTATGCTTACGAACCGCCAATGACACCGACCGTCCGTCACCATACACCGCGTCCGCCGACTCGGCACCAGAGGCTCGGGCCAGTCGCAACAGATCGTCCAAGCGGTTTAAGCCTTGCTCACTCATTTCCCGTCCTTACCGGTTTTCCAAATCGCCTGTCCCGAACCGGGCAAACCATAATCCGCCCACTTGCGTGTCACACGTTCAACAATATCCGAAGACATTTCCAACTTGCGCCCCCATTCACGCTTAACCTCTGGCGGCCACTTATTGGTGGCATCCAGACCCATCTTGCCGCCCAAGCCCGATTCCGGCGAAGCAAAGTCCAGGTAATCAATCGGCGTATTTTCCACCAGCAGCGTATCGCGCACCGGATCCATGCGGGTGGAAATCGCCCACATCACATCTTTCCAGTCCCGCACATTGATGTCGTCATCCACCACAATCACAAACTTGGTGTACAGGAATTGCCGCAAGAACGACCATACCCCCATCATCACCCGCTTTGCATGTCCAGGGTAGCCCTTCTTGATCGACACCACGGCGATACGATAAGAGCACCCCTCCGGCGGCAACCAGAAATCGACAATTTCTGGGAATTGCTGAATCAGAAGAGGCACGAACACATCATTCAGAGCCTCGCCCAAAATGCTGGGCTCATCCGGCGGACGTCCGGTGAAGGTGGACAGATAAATCGGGTCCTTACGCCGTGTGATTGCAGAGATCTTGAACACCGGGAAGCGTTCGACACCATTGTAATAGCCAGTGTGGTCGCCATACGGCCCCTCGTCCCGCATGTCATCCAAGAGGATGTGCCCTTCCAGGACAATTTCCGCTTCCGCTGGAACCTTCAACGGCACCGTCTTGCACGCCACCAATTCCACCGGTTTGCCCCGCAAAAGCCCGGCAAACTGGTACTCCGATAAACTTTCGGGAACCGGCGTCACCGCCGCCACGATGGTGCCGGGATCCGCACCGATCACCACAGCAACCGGCATCGGCTCCGTGTGGCCGGTTTCGGTCCAGCGGCGATAATGCTGCGCCCCGCCCCGATGTTTCAACCAGCGCATCAAGGTGGCATCCCGCCCAATCACCTGCATCCGGTAAATGCCGAGGTTAAAAATCTCGCGCCCATCCTCTTTCGGCCCTCCCGTAACCACCAAAGGCCAAGTGATCAAAGGTGCGGGTTCCCCTGGCCAGCAGGATTGAATCGGCAAAGCCCCAAGGTCAATATCGTCACCGGTCAGAACGACCTCCTGACACGGCGCACGAGACACATCCTTGGGACGCATCGCAAACACGGTTTTGGCCAAGGGCAACATGGACAACGCATCGCGAAGGCCGCTTGGCGGCTCCGGCTGTTTCAGGAAGGCCAGAGTCTCCCCCACCGCACGCAATTGATCAGGAGTCCGGCCCATGGCCATAGCCACACGATCCACGGTGCCAAACACATTGACCACAACCGGCACGCCATAGGGGCTGCCATCGGCACGAACCGGGTTTTCAAACAGCACTGCGGGCCCGCCCTCGGCCAGCAGACGCGTCTGGATCTCGGTCATTTCCAAATCTGGAGACACCGGTGCGGTTACCCGAACCAACTTATTTTCAGCTTCTAAACGACGGAGGAAATCCCGCAACGATGAAAACGCCATGTTCGTTTCCTTAAAACCCCTTCATCTCGGCGCGGTGCGCTCCGCTTCATAAGGGCGATTTATCAACGACACGTCAAGGCCTTGGCGCAAAGACCGGATATCACCAGAAAAACCGGAATATAGTCAGGACCGACGTTTCATTGTAGTCTTGGCACCCCTTCTTGCGAGGATAGCCATGGACCAGATGCCCGCAGCCTTACCTGCCGATGATCGCCTGCTCAGCCGCCTGGTCGAACTTGGAATCGCACTGTCTGCGGAAACTGACCGCAACCGGCTGTTGGAAACCTTGCTGTTGGAAGCAAAAAACCTGACCAACGCCGATGGCGGCACACTGTACCTGATGTCCGATGACGACACCTTGTGCTTTGAGATTATTCGCAATGATACCCTCAACATCGCCATGGGGGGCACCACGGGATGTGCCATTGATTTCCCCTGTGTCCACCTGACCGACCCCAAAACCGGCGCACCCAACCATAAAAATGTCGCCAGCCATGCCGCGATTGCCAAGGACATCGTGGTCATTGACGACGCGTATGATGCGGAAGGATACGATTTTTCCGGCACCCGCGCCTTTGACGCCCACACCGGCTATCGTTCCACATCGTTCATGACGGTGCCGCTTCTCACCACCGAACACGAAGTGGTGGGCGTCCTACAACTGATCAATGCGCGAGATGCCACCGGCACGGTCATTCCCTTCCGTGCCAGCGTCAAGCCGATCATCGCTGCCTTGGCCAGTCAGGCGGCGATCGCCATCGATAACCGCCTGCTTTTGGATGCCCAACGCGCCCTTCTGGACAGCTTCATCCAGGTTATCGCCAATGCCATCGACGAAAAATCCCCCTACACCGGAGGCCACTGCCAACGCGTGCCGGTCATCGCGGATTTATTGGCCCTGGCCGCCAACGAGCAAACCACCGGCCCCTTCGCTGACTTCACATTGAGTGAAGACAAACGTTACGCCCTGCATCTGGCGGCATGGCTGCACGACTGCGGCAAGGTCACAACACCGGAATACGTGGTCGATAAATCCACCAAACTGGAAACCATCTACGACCGCCTGCACGAAATTCGCGCCCGTTTCGAAATCCTGCGCCGCGATGCCGAAATCCGTTGCCTGAACCGTCAACTGTCGGGCACCGATAAGGCCACAGCAGAAGCTAACCTTGCTGCCGAGATCCAAGCCCTTACCGACGATTATGCTTTCATTGCAGACTGCAACCTGGGTGGCGCGTTCATGAGCGACGACAAAATCGCCCGCCTTCAGGAAATCAGCCAACGCACCTTCACACGCACCTTTGACCGCACCATCGGCTTGTCGTGGGAAGAAACCCAACGTGTCCAGAACGTCCCCGGGTTATGCCAAACCCCCGCCACCGAGCACGTTTTGGATGACCGCGCCGACCACACCATCGGAGCCTATAATCTGGGTGAGCTTTATAACCTCGGCATCCGACGTGGAACCTTATCCAACGAAGAGCGGGAGAAAATCAACGACCACGTCACCGTCACCATCCGCATGCTGAATCAATTGCCGTTTCCACGAAAACTCAAAGATGTGCCGGAATACGCAGGCGGACACCATGAGCAATGTAATGGCGGTGGATATCCCAACAAACTGACCCGCGACCAAATGTCCGTTCCAGCACGGATCATGGCGGTTGCGGATATTTTTGAGGCTCTGACCGCCGCTGACCGCCCTTATAAAACGCCAAAGCCCCTCAGCGAGGCGGTCAAGATCATGTCATTCATGAAAAAGGATGGTCATATCGACCCGGACCTGTTCGACCTGTTCCTGTCCTCTGGTGCCTATCGCATTTATGCCGAAAAGCACCTGCGACCAGAACAAATCGACGATGTAGACATCGCCCCATATTTGGGGTGATGGGGCCTATGATCGGCCACAGGCCGGACAAGCCGGATCAGGTGCCAAACGGACGCGACGACAGGTTCCCGCCAACCCATCAAAAATTTGCACGAAGCCACGTGCATCGTCGCCCAAACCAAGAATCTGTTTCAATGTGGCCAGGGCTTGTGCCGCACCAACCATCCCCGCGACCGCACCCAGAATGCCAATCTCCTCGCACGCACGCCCACTGCGCGGCGGTGGTGCTGGATTAAAACACCGGTAACACGGCCCCCCATGG
>JAFGWD010000014.1 GCA_016937315.1 Rhodospirillaceae bacterium | reverse complement strand
GTATGAGCTGGGCGACACACGACCCCGAAGAAGGCTTGGTTTTCGTGCCCTTGGGTGGCGTTGGCCAAATCGGCATGAATCTTTATGCCTATGGGTGTGACGGGCAATGGTTGGTGGTCGATTGCGGTATTACCTTCCGTGACGAAATGGCTCCTGGCGTCGAAGTCTTGATGGCTGATCCGACGTTTTTGGCAGAACGCAAGGATGCGATCTGCGGACTGATTCTAACCCATGCACACGAAGACCACATTGGCGCGGTGCCCCACTTGTGGCCGTATTTGGAGTGCCCGATTTACGGTACGCCATTTACCTTGGCGATGCTGGAAGGCAAGCTGAAAGAAGCCGATCTGGAGCCGCCGGTGACGGTTGTTCCGGTGGGAGGGACGTGTTCCTGCGGTCCGTTTGATATTCGTTTTGTTGCATTGACCCATTCCATCCCGGAACCCAGTGCTTTGTTGATCAAGACGCCTTACGGCGATCTGATTCACAGCGGGGACTGGAAGCTCGACCCTGATCCGCTGATTGTTCGCCCGGTGCAAGAGGATATTCTGCGCGATATTGGTGATGCGGGCGTCTTGGCGGTGATTGGGGATAGCACCAACGCACAGATTTCTGGACATTCGGGTTCGGAGGCAACGGTCTATCAGGCGCTGGTTTGTGAGATTGCAAAGTGTCGCGGGCGCGTGGCCGTGGGATGTTTTGCCAGCAATGCGGCGCGTGTGGAAAGCATCGCCAGGGCAGCGCGTGCCGCAGGGCGAGACGTTTGTTTGCTGGGGCGCTCTTTGCATCGCATTGTTGAAGTCTCAGAAAGCGTAGGACATCCTCTTGATGTCGGGGCTTTGATTTCTGAATCCGATGCAGGATATATCCCCGATGACCGTATTCTCTTCATTGTGACCGGGTCGCAAGGTGAGCCGCGAGCCGCGTTGGCACGTATTGCGGCCAATACCCACCCGAATATACGGTTAGGGGAAGGCGACACGGTTATCTTTTCGTCCCGGGTCATTCCTGGAAACGAGCGTTCTGTTCTGGATATTCAGAATCGTTTGGTTGCCCTTGGAGTCGATATCCTAACTTCGCGAGATTGCCCGGATATCCACGTTTCAGGACATCCCGCTCAAGAGGAACTGGAAACCTTTTACCGGCTGTTGCGCCCGGATATGTTGGTGACGATGCATGGTGAGAACCTGCATATGGAGGCCCATGCTAAGCTGGCCCAAAGTGTGGGCATTCAGAAGGTTATTGTGCCTTTTAATGGGGTTGTGGTGCGTTTGGCACCGGGAGCTCCAGAAAAAGTTGGAACCGTTCCAAGTGGAAGGCTTGCGCTGGATGGTGTCCGGCTCATAGATAGAGATTCGGAAATACTTCGCAACCGGCGACGCATCATGTATAACGGCTGCGTTGTCGTGACCCTGGTGGTCGATGGCAAGGGGGAATTGCCACGTCCACCATGCATCACTGCGCCCGGCCTGCTTGATGCGGAAAACGAAGGTCTCATCGCCGACTTGGCTGTTGATGCCGCTATTGATGCGGTTCGTCAGATGCCCGTTAAGAGTCGACGTCATGATGAAGGTCTTCAGGAAGCCGTTCGTCGTGCGGTTAGGCGCGTGTTGCACGTACAAACCGGGAAGAAGCCTGTTACTTACGTGCAGGTTTTTAGGATGTGACAATTTTTAGTTACCCAGGAGAATAAAAATGGATCTTAGGTTGAACCACGTGGCGATCGCCGTTCCCGATCTGAATGCTGCCGCCGCGTTGTACCGCGATGCTCTTGGCGCCGAAGTGTCTGGACAGATGGATCTGGCCGAACATGGCGTGAGTGTGATCTTTGTTCAGCTGCCGAACACCAAGATCGAGCTGATTCACCCCTTTGGTGAGAAGTCCTCCATCGCGGGTTTCCTCGAAAAGAACCCGAATGGCGGTATCCACCACATTTGCTTGGAAACCTCGGACGTGGTCAAAGCTGCCGAAGACATGGTCAAGGCTGGCAAGCGCGTCCTCGGCCCGCCGAAGATTGGTGCTCACAACCATCCGGTGATCTTCCTGCATCCGAAGGATTTCAATGGGGCGCTGGTCGAACTCGAAGAGGTCAAGGACTGATCGCCAAACCAATTATGACGGGCAAGCTTGACTTGCCCGTCATCTCGTATTGCGAGAGTGCACCCGGTCATCCCTGGCATGGGCCGTATCACGACTGTGAATACGGTTTTCCCGTCGCTGATGACCGGGTTCTTTTTGAGCGCCTGAGTCTGGAGATTTTTCAGGCCGGGCTGTCGTGGCTGACCGTCTTGAAAAAGCGTGAAGCCTTAAATGTTGCCTTTGCCGGATTTGATGTTGCCGCTGTTGCGGCTTTCAGAGAGGCCGATCGTGCACGCCTCCTGGCCGATGCTGCGATTATCCGGAATCGCCTGAAGATCAATGCCACCATTGCCAATGCGGCGACGATTTTGGACATTCAGCGTGAATTTGGTTCATTCGCGAACTGGATTGCGGCGCGTCATCCCCTTGACTTGGCGGATTGGGTGCGGGTGTTCAAAATGCGGTTTCGTTTCATTGGGAATGAAATCGTGAACGAATTCTTGATGAGTATTGGCTATTTACCTGGTGCGCATCACCCAGACTGCCCCATCTATAAAGACGTTGTGGCGTGTCATCCGCCATGGATGAGTGAAAAAAATCGGCAGGGCCAGTGACGGACCCTGCCGGAAAGTCGAACTTGGCGTAATCAAGAGAAACGCCGGACCCACGATGTGTGACGGCCGTCTCCTCAAACTTGGGCTATAAGGGATTGTGCCGGATTTTTCTGTGGGTTTCAAGATTAAAGATGAATGATTTTCAGTTGCCGGATTATTTTCATTCATCATAGAGGAGGCATAAATGTCATTCAACCCTGCGTTATGTCTGTTTTCCGTTCTCTGTCTCGGGCTTATGAGCCCATCTCAGGCAGCAGGTGATTCATCGTCCTCTGACGACTCCTGTGTACGCGCCGTGAGGACATTGCGTACCGATGGTGCGGACTACAAGCCGGGAGTTGATGTTTATGGCCGTTCGGTGGCTCCGGCAGATGTTCAGCCGACTTTGAATATTGCCCCACCTCAGGTTATCGAATTTCCGGTAACACTGGATGTGGCTAAACGCCTGGGATTTGACACGCGTGGACCGCTCGAAGCGAAAACCACGGTTGCCATCGTCCGCATCGAAAACGGTCGTGTTACGGTCAATGGTCAAGAGATTCAGGCTGATGACCGTGCGGACCTGATTGCAGCATGTCGTGCCGCCAAAAGCTCCCGCCAAAAAGCGAAATGATCCACGGTGTCTAAGACGTAGACTCATAAATCCCGCCGGTTGCGCCGGGCGCTTTCGTCCGCCGAAGGCGTTGAAAAGCTTGCCCGTAGTCCCCGCTACGGTCTACGCTTTTCTCCTGTTCGGACGAACG
>JAFGWD010000121.1 GCA_016937315.1 Rhodospirillaceae bacterium | reverse complement strand
GTCCCAACACACCGAAAACCAACAGAGCATGAGAAAACGGCGACATGGTTTTGACAAACGGCAAATAAAAATCCTTGGGAAAGCTCGTCGCCAACAGGCCAATACCTGCCGCCAATATCAGCACACCACGCCCCACCCATATCGCCTGCGGCCCACGTTCCCGACGCCAGGAGAGCCACCCCAATCCACCCAGCACCGCTGGCAATGCAACAGTCCCCAGAAACATCGGCGTCATCGGCCACACCAACCAATATCGCCGGGCAAGGTAGGCCACACCACATACCGTCGCAGCAAAAAGCAACGCCTGGGCAATCCCTGGCCTTTGCCGACAGACAAACGAGGTCAACACCCCCATGCCCAGCAGCATGACCGACACGCTCATGATAACTCTGGCTTCAAGCATACGCTTGCGCTGACGCGCCCCCCCCAAAGATAGCTGAAAGACGCCCCCAAGCGTCAAAGCTACGTTACACTATAACTACGCTGTGCCGATTTCAAGCGCGATAAACCCACGCCAGATTCTATCCACCACCCTCAGGGATTCGACCAGACATCACACATGATGACGCCCATGAGATATTGGTCACATCATGTTTCGCTTGGGATTGCTGCCAAATTCCGTTCCAAAGCCTGCTCCGTCCAAATAACGCTCCCGTTCGCCAGGAGATTCATCTAAACTAATTTACAAATATATCTTCGGACGAGGCACCATGACCTCCGTACTTATTCTGGCGGATGATTTGACCGGAGCAGTGGACAGCGCCGTGGCGTTTCGTCTGCATGGTTTGCGAACTGTGGTCGCTGTAACCCCGGATGCGGTGCCGATAGCACTGCGGAGTCAGGCCGATGTGATCGCCGTCAACACGTCTTCACGTGACGTCGCGCCTGCTCTGGCAACGTCAATTGTCGCCAGGATCCTCGCGCATCCAGGCCTCTTGCCCAATATCGTATTCAAGAAAATCGACTCGCGCCTGAAAGGCAATATTGCGGCAGAGATCAAAGGTGTGATTGCCACAACCCCCTACAAGGACATGTTTGTGTGTCCCGCCATTCCACGTTTGGGGCGTTTGGTGATGGATGCACATGTGGTCGGTGCCGGCGTGGATACGCCCATATCCATCGCCACAAACCTGGCATCGGTGCCATTACCGATGGTTTGTCCCGAGGTGACGACACAACAGGATATTGAGCGCACACTGCCATCGGATGTGTCGCACACACTCCTTGTTGGCGCGGCTGGCTTAGCAGAAGCACTGGCACACCGTCTGCGTCCCACCCAGCCCCACACTGATCGTCCACGACTGCCACGCCCAATGGTGTTAGCGATTGGATCTCGGGACCCAATCACTGTGGCTCAGATTCAGGAAATTGCCCACTCTTGCGCCGTTGTTGCAGCACCGGATGGCGACGTTCCAGCGCTTCCCCCCTTAGGAACAGACGCTGTTCAGGTTATTCAGATGGTACCAGGAGAGGGAGCCCTGTCGGCTCAGGCCGCAGGAACACGCTTCGTCAAAAGCATCGCAGCTCATCTTCAGTCCGGTCCGGTTCGCACGGTATTCGCCTGCGGCGGGGAAACGGCGGACGGTCTACTCCGCCAAATGAATGTGACTGTTTTAGAAGTTGTCGGCGAATTCGCGCCAGGAATTCCTGTATCTCGGTGTTTGGGCATGTCTTCCGACATGATATTGGTAACCAAATCGGGGGGATTTGGCAGCCCCAGAACATTGGTCGATTTGATAATGGCGGTTGCAGAATGACAGATCGAGGGACGGATATGCCCGGCAAAGTGGATGAGGACACACCACTCAAGAAACCCACGCCGCAAAAACGCCGGACAACGTTTGCAGACCATGTGTATCACGCACTGTACAGCCGAATTGTCAACGGTGCCTATGCCCCCAATCAAAAGTTACCGCCAGAAACCTCGCTGGCGCAGGAATTCTCCGTTTCGCGCCCAGTGTTGCGTACGGCCTTAAAAATGCTGCGAGAAAATGGTTTTGTCTATTCCCGCCAAGGGGCTGGAAACTATGTTCTGGCGCCTGCGGCCCAACCTCTGGGGTTTGCACGGGTTGAAACCTTGGCCGATATCCAACGCTGTTATGAGTTCCGTCTGACCATTGAAACCGAAGCCGCGGCACTCGCCGCTACCCGTCGCAACGCCGAGATGCTGTCAGAGATGCAGCATGCCCTGGAACTGCTCCGCGCCGCGACCGGATCAAAACTCCACCGGGAAGATGCGGATTATGCCTTCCATCTTGCAATCACCCGGGCCGCGAATAACCAGTATTTCGAAACATCGATGCGGGTTTTGCGTGACCACATCAACATTGGCATGCATATGCATGGGCAATTCTTACTGACCGATGGCACGGATGGCTTAGAGGGCGTCCTATCGGAACATATTGCGATTTACGATGCCATCTCTCGGCAGGATTCTGAGACCGCCGCGTCCTTGATGCGATCCCATTTGGAGCATTCCCGCAACCGATTGTTCGGCGCGGGGCTCTTGGACTTGAGGATGGGATAAGACGGCCACAGACCATCTGTGACGCCAGGAGAAAGAGGACCTAACGCGCGTTGCGGGCCAACTTCCCCGCGTAAGTCATCGCCGCCAACATATTGACATGATTGGCTATCCCCTTCCCTGCAATATTAAAAGCCGTGCCGTGGTCAACTGAGCAACGGTCAATCGGCAGCCCCAAAGACACGTTTACTGCCGTGTCAAAAGCAATCAGTTTAATCGGAATGTGGCCTTGGTCATGATACTGAGCCACCACAAGATCGAAATGTCCCTTATGGGCCCGATAATACACAGTATCGGCAGGAATCGGTCCTTCCACCTGAATACCCTCAGCCTGAGCTTGCGCTATGGCTGGGGCAATGTGAGTGGTGTCTTCGTCTCCGAACAACCCATTTTCACCACAGTGCGGATTGAGGCCCGCGACCGCAATACGAGGGACGGAAACCCCCATACGCAACAGATGGGCATGGCCGATGCGAATGGTTTCCAAGACACGTGCCGTCGAGGCCCGCGTAATCGCGTCATGCAACGAAACGTGGGTGGAAACGTGAATGACGTTGAGGGTTTCCGAAGCCAACAGCATCCATGACGCGGCACACCCGGTCAGGTGCGCCAGCATACCAGTATGACCATCATAATGATGTCCGGCCGCGTTCAGGGCTTCCTTGTTGATCGGCGCGGTAACGATGCTTATGGCCTGACCACCGGTAACCATGTCAACTGCGGTTTTGATGTAGCGAAAGGAGGCCTCGCCACAGCGGGGCGACAGAACACCAAAGTCTTTCGGAAGCCCTTCGACCGGAACATGCAACACCCGAATAGCGCCCGCAACGTCTGAGGCGGC
>JAFGWD010000120.1 GCA_016937315.1 Rhodospirillaceae bacterium | reverse complement strand
TGCCGCTGATTATCCACTCCCGCGATGCCGATGCCGATATGCTGCGTATTCTGCGCGAGGAAATGGCTGCAGGACGGTTCTCCGCTTTGATGCATTGCTTCAGCTCCAGCCGTGAACTGGCGGAAGGAGCTCTGGAATTGGGATTGTATCTTTCAGCTTCTGGCGTCATCACATTCAAGAAGAACGAGGATCTGCGAGCCATCTTCCGCGATGCGCCATTGGATCGTTTATTGGTGGAAACCGATAGCCCATACTTGGCACCAGTCCCGAAGCGCGGCAAGCGCAACGAACCCGCCTATGTCGCCCATACGGCACACATGTTGGCAGAGGTGAAGGGGCTTGACCCCGATACCTTGGCGCACGCCACAACAGAGAACTTTCTCCGGTTGTTTTCCCGTGTTCCAGCGGAGGTTGCGGCATGAAAGTCACCATCCTTGGCAGTGGGAGTGCGGCAGGCGTGCCGATGATTTCCGCCGGATGGGGACGTTGTGATCCAGGAGAGCCCAAAAATCGCCGTATGCGTGCCTCCCTTTTGGTGGAAACCCAGAAAACCACGATTCTGGTGGACACAGGCCCCGACCTACGTGAGCAGTTGTTGAATGCCAAAGTCCAAAGACTGGATGGCATTCTTTATACCCACGCCCATGCAGACCATACCCATGGCATTGATGAAATTCGGGAAATTAATCGCCTAATGCGAGCCGCTATTCCCACATGGGGGATGGATTCGACGTTGATGTCTCTTAAAAATCGCTTCGATTATGCCTTTAATCCCTTTGAAAACATCAGTTCACCCGATGTCATTATCTATCATCCATGGCTAACTCCACAGGTAATTGATTGTCACAATCCCCAATCGTTTTCGATTGGGGAAATTCAGGTTGTCCCATTCCTTCAAGACCACGGATGGGAAACATCTTTGGGATTTCGTTTCGGTGACGTGGCGTACTCAACAGATGTCACAGCGTTGGATGAAAGAGCCTTCGCTATTCTGGAAGGGGTGAAAGTTTGGATCGTTGGCTGCTTGACCGAGCGTCCACACACCACACATGCCGATGTGAAGACGGTCTTGAACTGGGTAATGCGCATAAAACCTCAGCGCACGATTTTGACGCATATGGGAATAGGTTTGGACTATGCGACGTTGAAATCCGCGCTGCCGCATGGTGTCGAGCCTGGATACGATGGCTTAGTCATTGATATAAAATGATCTTTTATACAGCCTCGTATCATGTCATTTTCTATTCATAATATAAATTATGCGACAAACTGATGTGGGGCAAAACTCGTACGAAAATCCAGCCCCTCTTTATAGGGAAATCCTTGGTCTATGAAGCACTGCGCCTGATACCCAAGCTTCCCTTTTTCAGGTCTGAAAACCGTAGGATGTCATGTGATGACGCTCTCACGAATTTTATCCCAATACAGAACCACCGCAGTCTCCGCCGGTCGTTTACCGGAGGTAAAAACGATTTTTCGGCAGTATGCTGTGAAGTATTCTTTGGGCGATGCTGAACGTCCATCGAAGCCGGATACCCGGTTCGGTTTAGTCTGATCTCCGTGAGAAGGAGATCAGACTGTTTTTGACGGCGTTTTGCTTTTTGCCACATGCAGATGGCTGTACGGTCCACTGGCGCACCTGACTTACCTGCTTTTCGTCTTCTTGATCGGGATTCTTATCATGTCTTCCTCTTTCTCATCTTTGGCCTCCCTGCCACACCTTGCCGACATCATGGCCCTGCTCCGCAGTCCGACACGTGGCTGTCCCTGGGACGTAGAGCAAACCTTTGCGACCATTGCACCGCACACCATTGAGGAAGCCTACGAAGTCCTGGATGCCATTCAGGCCGAGGATATGGACGGACTAAGGGACGAACTGGGAGATCTGTTGCTGCAGGTTGTCTTTCATGCCCGTATTGCGGAAGAATCCGGACTGTTCTCCCTGGACGACGTCTTGGCTGCAATCTGTGACAAGTTGGTTCGCCGTCATCCTCACGTTTTTGGCGAATTGGTGATTGCTGATTCCAAAGACCAGTTGGTAAACTGGGAGAATGTTAAAGAAAATGAACGGTCTGAAGATAAAACTAAACCTGCGCCATCAGCCTTGGATGGCGTAACTAAGGCCCTTCCCGCCCTATTGCGTGCGGCTAAGCTGCAAAAACGAGCGGCTCGCGTCGGTTTTGACTGGGATGATCCCAAGGATGTTCTGGCGAAAATTCGGGAAGAAATTGACGAAGTGGAAGTGGAAATGACACAGGGCGCTCCGATTGAGCGCTTAGAGGACGAGATTGGCGATGTCTTGTTTGCTGTAGCCAACTTGGCACGCAAAGTTGATATCGATCCTGAAAGCGCCCTACGTCACACCAACGAAAAATTTGAACGACGGTTTCGTTTCATCGAACGTGCACTTGGAGAAACCGGCAGAAAACCGAGTGACACATCCCTGGACGAAATGGAACGCCTGTGGCAAAAGGCAAAGACCCACGACGTCGCGGAGATTACGCCATGACCCGTTACTTGCGATGGTTGCGTCCCCTTGCCCTGCTGCTTGTCGTTATGGCGGCACCAATTTTGTCATCCTGCTATATCCCCGACCAATTTCGTGCGGAAATCCGCATTGCACGCAATGGTGACTTTTCCATAACTTACGACGGCATCTTAACCTGGGCGCAGCTCTATATGGATATCCGCACAGGCAAAGTAAAAGGACCGGAAATCCAGGAAAAAATTGAGGCCATTCGCCGTGACTTGAAACGTGATACGCAGTTTACGGATGTCCGCTCTCTGGGGGCTGGTCAGTTTGCTGTAAAATATCGGCGTACTGGTAATCTTGCCGCCAATTCTGGTCTGATTACATTCATCCGCCGCAATGAGCGCATCATCGACATCGACAGCCGTGTCAATGGGCGAGTCAGCGTGGTCGCGCAGACACCCAACCCAGACAAGTTGGAACCCCTTGCCGAGGCCGGACTTTTCGTGCGTGGTTCGTTACGTGTGATGTCTAATATGCGGGTGATTGGAAAACCCGACGCAGCCGCAATTTATGAAGATACGGAATCCGGCTGGACGGTCTATGACTGGGTCATTGATGGCACACGGTCGATTTATCCAACCATCGTATTTCAGAGGTAGATCAGAGGTGCCATCGTCACGACACCAGAGCGTGACGAATGTCTTCCCAAAGATCGGCATTTGGCGCAATCAGTAGGCCATCCGCCTTCTGAAAAATCGGTGCATAGAAATCTCCCGACAACAATCGGACACACCCCCCCGCTTCTTCGACCATCAGAACACCTGCCGCGTGATCCCACGGAAACAAGAGCCGGAAAAGCCGGAAGTCCAGCCTCCCCTCACACAAAGATATATAATCGTGGGCCGCGCAGCCACTTTGCGTGATGGTGCCAAATACCTTTCCCAGGCGTTCAGCCATTCGTCGCCCTAGGGTGCCCGTCAAGGTCGATAACGCGCCTCTGTCTCGTGTATTCATACTCAACCGTTTTCCGGCACACCAACACCCGCCGCCCCGTTCCGTCGTGAATAAACGCCGCTCAAGAGGGGCATAAATCCACCCAGCCAGAGTTTGGCGATGATGTACCAGAGCAACGATGATCCCAAAGGCCGGGTTGCCTCGTGCAAAATTCGCGGTACCGTCTACGGGGTCGATGATCCAGACTGGATCATCTCCATCCAGATATGCCCGGTTCCTGGGATCGCGATAAACCGCTTCTTCCCCCATCGCCACGGACCCTGGCAAAAGCGCCATCAAACGTTGGCTTAGAAAAACCTCGGTTTCGAGATCGGCAATAGTGACGAGGTCATTTTTATGGCTCTTGCTGTGGATGGATTCGGCATCGAGGCAACAAAAACGCGGGCAGACCAAGTTATCTGCAGCTTCCTGCATAATTTCGCCAACAGCATCAAAATCCAGATCAATCCCCATACTCATCGCCATCTTTTAAGGTCATTACCGTCCATCGCGCCAAGTCATTGGGCGAAAGCCGAACATGTAACTGAATTCCGGTTTCCGTATCTTCACGTTCACTGACCTCTCCGTGTTCGTAAAGCCAGGACAACAGACGCCCTGCATCGTGGGCAAGTTCCACTGTGATTGCGCGATAACGGACGCTCAGAGACTCGTCCACACGCCGCAAAAGCTCGTTCAGACCACTACCGTTCATAGCCGAAACCGCGACAGGGCCGTCCTTCCTCGACGTTCTCTCCTGCCAATATGTAGAAGCTTCCGCATCTAACAAATCGATCTTGTTCGCAACCTCAATTCCGGCATGCCCCAGTTCTTCGATTCCCAAATCAGACAGAACACCTTCCACATCGTCGCGCTGTGCATCACTGTCAGCATGCGAGATATCGCGTACGTGTAAAATAAGATCGGCTTCCAGAACCTCTTCCAAGGTTGCACGAAACGCCGCAATCAATTCTGTTGGCAAGTCAGAGATAAATCCCACGGTATCCGACAAGATGATGTCGCGCCCCGATGGTAAATGTACCCGCCGCATGGTTGGGTCCAGGGTTGCGAACAGCATGTCTTCGGCAAAGACCTCTGCCTTGGTCAGACGATTAAACAACGTCGATTTTCCGGCATTGGTGTAACCAACCAACGCAACCACGGGAAAAGGAACGCGTTTTCTTGCCGCCCGATGAAGGTGCCGAGTGCGTTTGACATCCTCCAATTCGGATTTTAAGCGCGTGATCCGCTCTCCGATCAAACGCCGGTCCAACTCGATCTGAGTTTCGCCAGGACCTCCAACGAATCCAAGACCGCCACGTTGACGTTCCAAGTGTGTCCAGCTTCGAACCAAACGGCTACGCTGATATGACAGATGCGCCAGTTCAACCTGTAGCGTGCCTTCACGCGTACGCGCCCGCTCACCAAAAATTTCCAAGATCAAGGCTGTACGGTCAATGACCTTGCAGTTTAAGGCTTTTTCCAAATTGCGTTGCTGAATCGGCGACAAGTGGCAATCGAACACCGCCAGAGTCACCTCCTCGGCTTCGATCACCACTTTCAGGTCATCAATCGCCCCTTGCCCAATCAAGGTTGCCGATCGTGCCCGCGAAACTGGGATGACTTCCGAAAAAACCACATCCACGGCAATCGCCTGAGTCAAGCCAATGGCTTCCTCAAGTCGGGCCTCTGGAGATCGCCTTACAAGCGCAGAGGATGCCGCAGCACGAGACGCGCCTCTCCCCACTTTCAAGTGTGGGGAAACAACAACAGTACGAGCCGGTTCAACGGCTTGAGGAATTTGATTCATGTTTTTCTGAAGAGGACGGCCTTAAGCCCCCTCTTCTTCTTCCTTGCCTGGCTCGAACAACTGGATCGGTTGAGATGGCATGACTGTCGAAATCGCATGCTTGTAGACAAGCTGCGTATGACCATCGCGCCGTAACAGCATGGAAAAGTTATCAAACCAAGTCACGATGCCTTGAAGTTTCACACCATTCACCAGGAACACCGTCACCGGAGCCTTGTTCTTACGGATGTGATTGAGAAAAACGTCCTGTACGTTCTGGCTGCGTTCGGACGACATTTTTTGGTCCCCTTTTTGTTATTATGTGGATAACCGAATGCCGCATCCGGTTCCACCATTGGACTTAATTCTTCTGCACCGTTTCGTCTAGCCGTCCAGCCAAAACTGGAAGCGCACGGCAGTCACCAATTGTTACGTGCGGAAAAAGATCAGGATGAAAAGCCTGTTCCGTTCCGTTCTGCACGAATACCGATGTGCATCCTGCCGCGTGGGCCGTTTCAACATCCACAGGGCTATCTCCAACAAACCAGATATCCGGGCCTGGGGCAAGACCAACCCGATTCAGGAATGACAAAACCGCATCCGGAGCAGGCTTGTCATGCACCAAGTCTCCGGCTCCAAAAATCGCCTGGAAGTGACGGCTCCATCCCAGATGAGCCACTTCCTTGCGTAAATATTCCCCTGTTTTATTACTGACCACAGCCATGGGAAGATCGCTGAATAGGCCCAAAACATCTGCGACCCCAGGTAACGGAGTCAGCATTGCAATGTGTGAACGCTCCAACTCGGCATAAAAGATTTCGCGGGCATCTTTCCAGCGATCCCCAAATAGATCAGGGAAACTGTCCCTCAGTGACCGTGCAATACGCTGCCGTGCGTCTTCATTTGTCCAAACCGCATGCCCCATAGCGGCAAGCGTCACATTCATCGTATGAATGATGTTCGGCCACGTATCGACCAACGTGTTATCCCAGTCGAAAACAATCGCCCTGGGTTGAGACAGGAGGCATTTTTCTGGCCCCTTCATTGAGGTATTCATTCGGCCTCAAATTCCTCTCAGCACTGGGTCAGATGTAGGTCAAACGCACAGCAAACAGCTTCTCCACCTTGCGGATGGAACCTGCGTCTGCGAACAGGACAACACGATCTCCAGCCTGAACCGTGGTGTTTCCTCGCGGAATGATGACCGCACCATCACGGACAATAGCGCCCAACAACACCCCATGCGGCAAGCTGGCACTTCGGATCGATTTACCAACCAATTCTGATGTCTCAAGCGCGTCGGCTTCAATCAACTCACCGAATCCCTCATGCAAGGCATGCACAGAATGAATGCGGCCACGGCGAACGTGTTGCAGGATCGTCGATACCGTAATGTCACGGGGATTGATTGCCGTATCGATTCCCAGGTGACTGAGGAGACGCCCATAGTCTGGTTTGTTGGTCAACGTGATGGCACGTTGAACGCCATGGCGTTTGGCCAGCAACGACGCAAGAATATTGGTTTCGTCACTGTCAGTAATTGCAACCACGGTGTCTGTTGTTTTGATGCCTGCCTCATCTAAAATATCGGCGTCCAGGGCATCACCATGAATAACGACCGTACTGGAAAGCGTCTTGGCCGCATACTCAGCACGGTCCTCATCCATTTCGATCAGCTTGCTGTTGAAGCTAAGCGCGTGATCCTCAAGATTCTTGGCTAAGGCAAGGCCAATATTCCCACCACCAAAGATCACAATACGATTCGACAACTGTTCTTCGTGACCAAAGACCGCCAAGGCCCGCTGCGTCTTAGCGGTTTCGGTGATGAAATAAACATCATCGCCCGGCTGCATGATGTCATCGCCTGTCGGCACCCATGCCTTATCCCCCCGAACAATCCCTAAGATAACGATAGAGAGCTCGGGAAACAGTTGAGACAGTTGACGTAACGGCGTGTTAAGGATCGGACAATTTTTTTCCGCTCTGGCCCCGATCAAACGTACCATATCGTTGCACAGCGGGATCACGTCCAAAGCTCCGGGGACTTCCAGAAGACGTGTCACCGACTGCGCGACTTCGTATTCGGGCGAAATGATTACATCAATCGGCACGTTCTCTCGGCTGTAGAGGTTTCGCCAAATCGGATTGAGATAGCTCTGAGACCGCACACGGGCAATTTTCGTTGGCACTTTGAATAGGGAGTGCGCCACTTGGCACGCCACCATGTTGACTTCATCCGTGGGGGTCACGGCGATCATCATATCGGCGGTATTCGCTCCGGCTTGTTCCAAGGTCTGTGGGTGCGCCGCATGACCAACCACGGTTTGGACATCCAGTTGATCCTGAATCTTGCGAATCAGCTCAGGGCTGCGATCAACCACAGTGATGTCAGCATCCTCGGCGGCGAGATAACGTGCTATGTTGAAACCCACCTGACCGGCACCGCAAATCAAAACGCGCATGGCGGATTCTCCCTTCGCTTCAACGCTGGAGATCGTCGGCAAAAATGCCGAGCGACTT
>JAFGWD010000119.1 GCA_016937315.1 Rhodospirillaceae bacterium | reverse complement strand
GTCTCGCCGATGGTGATTTGGAGGCTCACGTCCCCGCACGCGAACAAACCGACGAAATCGGCCAAATGGCCGCCGCCGTACAAGTCTTTAAGGACAACGCGATTGAGGTTCAGCGCCTACAAGCCGAGCAAGAGCGGCAAAAGGAACGTGCCGCCGCCGAGCGCAAAGAGGCCATGAACGTTCTTGCCGCAAAATTCGAGTCCAGCGTCATGGGTATTGTCGAGGCCGTTTCCAAACAATCCTCGGAGCTGGAGCAGTCGGCAGAGATTCTATCGGTGGCAACCAACCAGGCCGAAGAACAAGCCAGCGCCGTTGCCGCAGCCTCGGAACAGGCCTCCGTCAATGTTCAGACCGTGGCCTCGGCCACCAACGAACTGTCCGCCTCGATTCAAGAAATCAGCCGTCAAGTTGTCGAATCGGCACACATCGCGTCCTCGGCGGTCCAGGAATCCGGACGCGCCAATCAAATCGTCTCCGGCCTGGCGGTGGCGGCGCAGAAAATCGGCGAAGTGGTCAACTTGATCACCGACATCGCCAATCAAACCAATTTGTTGGCCTTAAACGCCACCATCGAGGCGGCACGCGCCGGCGATGCAGGTAAAGGCTTTGCCGTTGTTGCCGGCGAAGTCAAAAACTTGGCCTCACAAACCGCGAAAGCCACCGAAGATATCGGCAACCAAATCGGATCTGTGCAAAACGCAACCGGCGAAGCAGTGGAGGCGATTCAGGGAATCGCAGGAACCATTGACCGCATCAGCGAAATCTCGGCAGCAATCTCCTCAGCAATTGAGGAACAAGGTGCCGCAACTCAAGAAATTGCCCGCAACGTACAACAAGCCGCAGCCGGTGTCGGCGAAGTCAGCACCAACATCGTCAGTGTGACACAGGCAACCGCCGAATCGGGGGGGGCGTCGTCCAATGTTCTGACCGCAGCCCGCCAATTATCCGACTTGGCGGAACGTCTGCGTACCGACGTTATGACCTTTATTGCCACAGTACGCGACGCTTAAGGCCTGTTCCGAACACAACCCATGACCAAAAGCCGCCCCAACAGGCGGCTTTTTCGGTATGGAAACGACCTCTATGTCCATATGTTTTTCATATCAAGAAAGCCTGATCCATATATTGGACTGCCCGCCTGTTTTCTTCGATAGTGATGGTGTCGAAGGCAACGGCTTTCCCCCAAAGCCCCCCCCCCCCCCGCCTCGACCGGCCGTCCAGCATCATGCTGGACGGCCAGACCAGACAAGAGAAGGAGACCGAAGATGAGCAAGCAGGAAACCCCCAAGACCGAAACCGGCTATTTGGCTTCTGCGACCGCGCACCGCGCTCAGACCAAACTCGACTAAACACACCTGAACACGACGCGGAACACTTGAAAATGTATCACGACCCCAACACCGATCGCACAGCGCCTGTCCCCACAAAGGGCCGAAAGATCCTTTCTGCTTTGAAAAAGCAGGCCCCCAAGGACACCACTCAGAGCCGCGCTGCCTGATCCTCATGCCGGACCCGTTGGGCACACCCCCGGGCCCGGCGCGACGTTTTATCCCTGTCGCGCCCTCTGCCGGTTTCCGGCATCCACGGCCAACGCCATGAAATTCCGAGCCGCCACGGCCCGCTCACCACGTCGCATGGCACAAGCCAGACGTGCCACCGGCGCAAGCCCATCCAAAGGCACAAACGTCACACCTGGGACGGAAAGCTGCGTCATCGAACGCGGCACGATGGAAATCCCCACCTCCGCCGCCACCAAGTTAATGACCGAGGCCATTTGCGGCGCTTCACGTGCCAATTCCGGCTCACAATCAATGGCAACATGGGGTTCAAAACCCACGGCACGGCAATGGGTCATCACCTCCTCGTATAAGCCTAAACCAACCGTCCGTGGATAAAGTACGAACGGCTCTTCTTCCAACGCCGCGAGGGAGACAGCCCCCGCCAACGCCAACGGATGCGCCGACGGCACCGCAACCAGCATCGGTTCATCCAGGAAGCGGTGCAGAATCAGGCCCGGTGGGTCCTCCACCGCCGGGCGAATAAAGGCAACGTCGATGTCCTCTTTATGCAACAACTCGATCAGCTTGACGGTGTTGACCTCCATTAACGACAGATCAATAGCAGGGTAGGCACGACGAAAACTGCGGATCGGAGCAGGCACCACCGGATTAAACGCAGCGGAGCCAGAAAACCCAACCCGGAGGCGGCCAATTTCACCCCGCGCTGCACGTTGTGCCACACGCTTGGCATCCTCGGCCTGAATCAAAATGCTCCGCGCCCGTTCCAGAAACGCCTCGCCCGCCTCCGTCAATTCCGCGCCCTGCGGCACCCGATGAAACAATGGCGCACCAATTTCCCGTTCCAACGCCCGAATCTGTTGGCTCAAGGGCGGCTGACCAATACCGACTTTGGCGGCGGCACGGGTAAAGTTTCGTTCCTCAGCAACCGCGAGAAAATACCGGATGTGGCGCAACTCCATGACCAAACGTTCCTTTTATATAGCTTCGCGGCAGGCCAAAGCCTCTGTCGGACAGACTAGGACGTAGACTCACCTCCTAAACACACGTTCCGCCGACCGTGATGCCATCAATCCGCAATGTCGGTTGCCCAACCCCCACCGGCACCCCCTGGCCTTCTTTGCCACAGGTGCCGACGCCTTTGTCCAATTCCAGGTCGTCACCAATCGCGGAAACCCGAGTTAGCACGTCGGGACCATGGCCGATCAGGGTCGCGCCTTTGACCGGCGCACCCATTTTACCATTTTCGATGAGGTAGGCCTCAGACGCCGAGAACACAAACTTTCCGGACGTGATGTCCACTTGCCCGCCACCAAAATTCACCGCGAAGAGGCCCTTCTTCACCGAGCGGAGAATCTCTTCAGGCTTACGGTCTCCGGCCAACATGATGGTGTTGGTCATGCGCGGCAGCGGACAATGGGCATGGCTTTCGCGACGTCCATTGCCGGTGGACGCTACCCCCATCAGACGCGCATTCATGCGGTCCTGCATATAACCTTTCAGGATGCCATCCTCGATCAAGACGGTCCGGTTGGTGGGTGTCCCCTCATCATCAATGGATAGGGACCCGCGCCGGTTG
>JAFGWD010000118.1 GCA_016937315.1 Rhodospirillaceae bacterium | reverse complement strand
TGCCGAAGAGGTGGTGGCGTCGATGAACGAGGCCTTGAGCCAAGTGATGGTGCGGCTTCCCGGGCGAGGCGTCCGGCTGGTCGGCTATTCGGGGGGAGGCGCCGTCGCTGCGCTATTGGCGGAACGGCGAACCGACGTTCTGTCCCTGCGGACCGTTGCCGGCAATCTCGACATCGAGGCGGTCAACCGGCATCACCGCGTTTCGGCAATGCCGGACTCGTTGAACCCCATAGATGTCGCGCCGCGCCTCGCCTCGTTGCCGCAAATCCATTTCGTTGGTGGGAAGGACAGAGTGGTTCCGCCGTTCGTCGCGCACGGGTTTGTCGCGGCTATGGGAATCGATTGCTGTGTGCAGATTGTGCTGGAACCATTGGCGACCCATGATGACGGTTGGGAAGCTGCGTGGCAGATGGATGTGAAGATGCCGCCGTCGTGCCGCAGATGATTCAATGTGGGCGGAATCGGCTCTAAATATACGGATAAAAATAGAAAAACCCCTTACGCATTAAATCGTAAGGGGTTTTTGGGGCGAGTGATCGGAATCGAACCGACGACATCCAGTACCACAAACTTAAAATTTCATAACGATATCAATGTGGTTTGCCATAGTTCCCGATTTGTTCACGGTTATAGATATCAATAGGTTATAGGTGGCGTGGCAAACTTTTCACGACGATGGATGACGCAGGAGCTGCGTGAGGACGGGCTGCGGATTATCTGGCATGCTGTGTAATCGTGGGAATAAGGAGAACCGTAGCAAGGAGTAGAAAACGCATGGAAAGTGCCTTTTACATTAGCTTGAGCTGTTGAGCCGCCGGGGTGTGCTCGATCATCTCAACTATACGGCGCTCGATTTTAAGCCCTTTGGGTGTTCTCAGCTGAATGACGCGGACTCTGCATTTCAGATAATCATTCTTCGAAAAAGCAATCTCACTGTTTGCAATCTTGTTGAGAAAATCCACGTCCTCAATGCTCACAGTGAAAGCATCGCCACCGTCAGTAACTCGCCACTTGTTGTCTTCCTTGAAACTCAAGCTGACAACCTGTAAAACCATCTCCCGGACATCATTGTTAATAACATCTTCATCCTCGGAGAGGGTGTACTCAAAATGACCAACTTGGGCCTTTGTGATTTCTAACGGTGGACTTAACGGCGTTGTAAAACGTAGCGCATCAACGCCATCTTTCGACAAGACAGAGACAGCTTTTCTGGCTTGCTCACGAACCTCAACGTTTTGAGCAAGTTCAATAGCTTCCTTGCTAGTCACGAAAACATTATCGCCAATGTGGACATACACATTCCCGTCTTTATGTTCGACCTTATCCGGCTTGCGCCCCTTTAAAAAAGCCACCAAACCGAGCATGCCGCCTGTACAACCAAAGACAATCTCAGTCAGATCCTTAACGACTGTTATTTCGTCCTTATGATCACAGGCAAAGCTGAGTAGTGATTTTGCACTTTCCGCTAGTGATTGGAAAAGAGACAGGTCAATTTCAAAGCAAGCATGCGAAGTTGCACGAACACGCACAGAGACTTGCGCACGCTTACCATTTAAGTGGGAATTAGCCGACTGTATCAGCTCGCCTACAGATAGTAGCGCCGGAGCAAGGTCGTTGACATCAATAACGCCGCCGTCCATCGCTGGCCCATCAAATGTCAATTTTAGCTGCGTCTCAGACATAACCTTCCCTTCCTCAATAGCACACGGCTATCAAGATAAAATCACAGAACGAGTCAAGCGTAAATGTCCTGATGGAGTGGACAGCCCCGACGACTTGCCGCCTTGATGTTTTTTTGCCGGGACAATACTGGCGGGCCGTGATGCCCATCCCTTCCGCGCCACGCCATTGATTTCATCGAACGTCCGCGGGCACCCATGCCGTCCATCAGATCTCACAACATACATCCAGGCGTGGGGAAGCTGACTGCTATGAGGCTTTCATTCGTATGAAAGTCAGGCATAGAGGGATGCCTCCGCTGGCTAGCGCGATTCGAGCAATGGCGACTGGTTCAGGGTCTAAAACTGGCGTTTTCGTATATTTTTCAAATAGGTCTGCCAGATCACAGGGCACGAAATGCATAAGAGTGGCAAACCTTTGCGGGTTTGCCACTCTCAAAGCGCCGCGAATCGCGGCTATAATTCATTGATCAAAATGGATAAAATGGGGCGAGTGATCGGAATCGAACCGACGACATCCAGTACCACAAACTGGCGCTCTAACCAACTGAGCTACACCCGCCACATGGGGCGCTGTTGATAGCGCCCTTCCACAGCCAAGTCAAGGGCTGCGGATACCATTTCCCACGTTTTGGTTACGACGCGACCGGAGGCGGCACGGCGTCCCCGGAGATCCCCCAGGCCTTCGCCCATCTGAGGCCGGCCAATGTCCCCATACGCGGATAGTATTCCAACCCGATCCACCCAGAATACCCGTGTGCATCCAACAAATCAAACAGATAGGGGTAGTTGACCTCACCGGTATCCGGCTCGGCCCGGTCCGGTACACCGGCGATTTGCACATGCATCAAATCAGCCATAGCCATTTCCAGGGTTTCGCTCAGACGACCTTGCGCCATCTGGGCATGATAGACATCCAGCATCAGCCCCAAGGCTGGCGACCCAACATCGGCAATTACTGCTAACGCCTGTTCTGGTTTTTCCAACATATAATCGGGGATGCCTGCCTCGGAAATCGGTTCGATCATCACCGTCAAGCCGCGCTCCCGCGCTTCTTTGGCGGCACGGATGAGGTTGCCGACATAAGTGTCGTACACATCATCGAAGTCTTCATCCTCTGGAATAATCCCCGCCATCACATGAATGCGTTTGGCGTCAACGAAATCCGCCAGGTCAAAGGCCCGTTCCAGACCTTCAAAAAATTCATTCTCACGCCCCGGTAACGCAGCCAAGCCGCGTTCGCCTTTTTCCCAATCCCCGGCCGGAGCATTAAAACACGCCAATTGCAGGCCGTTCATACTCAACAAATCGCCCAGGCGACCCAAGCCAATATCATAGGGAAAGGGCACTTCCACGCCCTTAAACCCGGCTTTCGCAGCCGCGACGAAACGGGCTTCCATCTCCCATTCTTGGAAAAGAAACGACAGGTTTGCGGAAAACCTCGGCATCTGGCACATCCTTAAAGATACGAACAATTGCAAAAAGCGAGTGTGCGCAGACATCGAGCCTCTTGCAACCCCCTCTCCGCAAGCCTAGCTTTCAGCAGGATAAGGGAGTCTCCATGCCAACTGAGTTGATTGCCAAATATGACGCGCGAATCCCGCGCTATACGTCATACCCGACAGCCCCACATTTTCACGCCGGGATCACCGCTGAGATGTTCCGTGGCTGGCTGAGTGCTCTTGCGCCCACGCAGGAGCTTTCGCTCTATCTGCATATCCCGTATTGCGAGGTGCTGTGCTGGTTTTGCGGCTGCCATACGCGGGGTGCGCCCAGCTATGGGCCGGTGGCCAACTATCTAAGCAGCCTAAAGCAAGAAATCAGCATGGTGGCATCCCACTTAGGCAAGGGGACACGAGCACCACAACCGATTCGCTATTTGCATTTCGGCGGCGGCAGCCCATCGATTCTCTCTGCCCCGGATTTTGAAGAC
The DNA here is from genome assembly GCA_016937315.1 of Rhodospirillaceae bacterium. Taxonomy (GTDB): domain Bacteria; phylum Pseudomonadota; class Alphaproteobacteria; order Rhodospirillales; family Rhodospirillaceae; genus Oleispirillum. The sequence continues at coordinate 1,641 of JAFGWD010000118.1, read as the reverse complement.
CTGATGGGCATGTTGCGGGACGCCTTTTCTTTCCACGACACCACCGAAATCGCCATTGAGCTAGATCCCCGCACAACTCAGCCCGATTTGATCGCGTCAATGGCACGATGCGGTGTCAGACGTGCTTCGGTTGGCGTCCAGGACCTGACTCCAACGGTACAAAAAGCCATCCATCGCATACAACCGTTTTCCATGGTCGAACGCACGATCACGGGGCTGCGCGACGTTGGCATCAACCACATCAACGTCGATTTAATGTATGGCCTACCGCATCAAACCCAGGCCAACATCCGAGAAACCATTGAAAAGATTCTCCCGCTGGCTCCGGATCGTTTGGCGGTGTTCGGCTATGCCCACGTTCCTTGGATGCGTAAACTGCAAAACCTCATCCCCGAAGCGGCACTCCCCGGTGCCCCAGAACGCTGGGCTCAGGCTTGTCTCGCCCGCGAGATGCTGCTGTCGGCCGGATATGTCGAAATCGGTTTTGATCACTACGCGCACCCCAGCGATGACCTTGCCATTGCCTTGTCCAAGGGAACCCTGAACCGCAACTTCCAAGGCTACACCAGCGACAACACCACCGCCTTAATCGGCATGGGCGCATCGGGGATCAGCGAATTGCCGCAGGGCTATGCGGTCAACGATGCCGACATTGCAGGCTATGCCGCAACCATCGCCACCAACACCTTTGCCACCAAGCGCGGCATTGCGGTTTCGGTGGAAGACAAAGCCCGGCGGGCGATTATCGAACGCCTGATGTGCGATCTGCGCGTGGATGTCGCTGCCACCGCAACCCTGCACGGCGTTGATATCAGTGACTTACGCAATGCCTATGCACGACTGTCAGAAATGGAGAATGACGGCCTGTTGACGCGTTCCGGCGACATCGTCGCCATGACCGAAGCCGGACGCCCCTTCGTACGCTCGGCCTGTGCCGCCTTTGATCGCTATCTGGTGGCGGGAGAACAGCGCCACTCACGTTCGGTCTAAACCAAACCACGCGCCTGCAACGCGGCAGCGATATCGGTGGCGGCGTTGATTGGTGTGGTGTCCAGCCCGCTTATCGCCTTGCTAAGGCCGACTGCGTCCTCCGACAGCCTCAACGCACGGCGGCTGGCAATCAGTTCGGCATGGAACCGTGCGTGTTTAGCGGAGGTTTCTGCCGCTGGGGCATCAATCAACACCGGCTTTTCGGTCCCGCATGCCTCTGAGACCATAGACATAGAGTCCCCTGTCACCACCACGATATCGGCCCAGGCAAGCAAACCAAAATACGGATTTTCTCCGGCATCCCCCCAACGGTAAGCCCAAACCGAACCGGGGAGTTCAGACAACAAGGCAGCCTCGGCACCACGCCCGGTGCGCCGCGACGTGGTCAGCATGACCCGCCCCCCTAACATTGCCGCTAAGGCCGCAACCGACCGCCCCAACTCCGTTGCACGTGCCTCGGTAAACGGAAACGCCTTGGTCGCGCCACCGACCAGAACCGCAATGCGCGGCACTGAAATCGGAGACAGGCGCTCCGTCCACGCTGCATGCGCCGTATCCAAACGCGCCACCGTCACGCGATGTGGTGATCCGGTCATCCGCAAAATGTTCGCAGCGGTCACATCACCCCTGTCATGAGACGGTACCGCGATC
>JAFGWD010000013.1 GCA_016937315.1 Rhodospirillaceae bacterium | reverse complement strand
GCCGAGATTGCGACCCAAACCGGCGTTTCCGCCGATCTTGTCCCCACCGCCGATTTCCCACCGTTGCACTTCCACCGCGATTGCGTTGATGTGGTGCGTGCGTCGGCCTCGAGATTGGGCTATTCCCACCGTGACATCGTCAGTGGTGCGGGCCACGACGCGATTTTTCTGGCTGAGATTGCTCCTGCCGGAATGATCTTCGTGCCGTGTGAACATGGCATCAGCCATAACGAAGCGGAAAATGCCAAGCCGGAGGATCTGTCTGCGGGTGCGTCGGTGTTGCTGCATGCGGTTCTGGCCCATGCTGGACTGAAAGACATGCAATCATGACACACACGAAGACCGATCTTGGTGAGATGACCGCTGCCGAATTGTCTGCGTTGTTTCGTGCAAGGCACGTTTCTCCGGTTGAAGTCACGGGGGCGGCCTTGGCCCGCATTGACCGCTTCAATGAAGCCGTGAATGCCTATTGCCATGTGGACAGAGACGGCGCGTTAACGATGGCTAAGGCGTCGGAAGCGCGGTGGATGAAAGATGCGCCGCTCAGTCCCGTTGATGGCGTGCCGTCGTCCATTAAAGACTTAACGTATGTTGCCGGAATGCCAACCCGCAAAGGCTCGTTGTCTACGAATGATATTCCGGCAGATGTGGACGCGCCCTTTACGGCCCGTATGCGTGAAGCTGGGGCGGTGATCTTGGGCAAGACGACGTCGCCGGAGTTTGGCTGGAAGGGTGTAACCGACAGTCCCTTGACTGGCATCACGCGCAATCCTTGGAATACGTCACGGACCTCCGGCGGGTCGTCTGGCGGCGCTGCGGCGGCGGCGGCGTTGAACATGGGGGTGTTACACCAAGGCAGTGATGCGGGCGGTTCAATCCGCATTCCCTGCGGTTTTTGTGGTGTGTTTGGCATCAAACCAACCTTTGGTACCGTCCCACAATGGCCTGCATCGGCCATGACGACTTTGTCGCACATGGGGCCGGTGACCCGGACTGTTGCGGATTCCGCGTTGATGCTGAATGTGGTGGCTCGGCCCGATGGACGAGATTGGTACGCGGGGGCGACATTCCCCGACGATTGGATGAAGGGCTTGGATAAACCTCTCACGGGTTTGCGTGTCGCTTACAGTCGGACTCTTGGGTATGTGTCGGTTCGGGGCGATGTGAGGGCGCGTGTGGATGCAGCGGTTGCCGTGCTGAGCTCCTTGGGGGCCATCGTCACGGAAACCGATCCAGGTTTTGCCGATCCTATCGAGATGTTCAACACCTTGTGGTTCGCGGGCGCAGCCAAGTTGATTGAGTCCATTCCCGAAGCTCAGCGCGAGGCCGTCGATCCGGGTTTGCTTGCCATTGCCGAACAGGGACGGGAGATTCCCATTGTGCGCTATATGCAGGCTATGGATGCGCGGGCCGTCCTGGGTGAAGCCATGGCGCGTTTTCACGAGCATTTCGATGTCTTGGTGACGCCGATGCTGCCCATCACCGCCTTTGCCGCAGGCCAGAACGCTCCGGAAGGCGACAAAAATGGGGATTGGGTCGCGTGGACGCCGTTTACGTTTCCCTTCAACTTGACGCAGCAGCCTGCGGCCTCTGTGCCGTGTGGTTTGGCCGACGATGGCTTGCCGGTCGGTCTGCATGTGGTGGCCGCGAAATTCCGTGACGATCTGGTGATGCAGGTTTGTGCCGCCTTTGAACGCGCTTGCCCGCAGCCCTTTCCCAGTGTGCCAAAAATGGGAGCCTGAAACGGCGGAAGAGGACCGGGGGCTTGCCTCTGCTCTTTAATGAGAAGGAGGAGGCAGTGCCGATAATGCCTCTCGTACGATGCTGGGGGTGAGAAGCTCTGGCAGCAATGTCGGTGTGTCTTGTCCGGGACGATAGAGGGCATAGGCGGGGACGCCGTTGCGTCCCAGGCGAGCCAATGCGGCACCGATTTTCGGGTCGCGTTGCGTCCAGTCCGCAGTCAGGCGGACGACACCCTTCTCAGCAAAGGTGTGCTCAACAGAGGCATTGGTGAGTGTGGTGCGCTTGTTGATTTGGCAGGTCAGACACCAAGCAGCGGTGAAATCCACGAACACCGCTCGGTTTTCGGCGCGAAGCTGTGCGAGGCGGGCATCGGAATAGGTGCCGTTCGTGGCGGTGGGCTGTGGCGCGGGGTGGTGTTCCACGATAGTCGCGGCGCCGATCAATGCGATGGCGAGGACCGGAGCGGCGATGCGTCGTGCCTTGGGCATCACGGTGGCAAGAATCAGGATGAATCCCAGAAATGCGGCGGCGCTGAGGCCTTGGGCATCGGTCTGGCGGGCCAGTACCCAGATCAGCCATGCTGCGGCGGCGAACATTGGCCACGCGAGAATATGGCGCAGGCGCCCCATCCAGGGACCGGGCTTAGGCAACAGGCGGGCGAGGCCGGGTACCCAGCCGATGGTGGCGAAGGGCAGAGCAAATCCGGCTCCAACCGCCAAAATCACAGCAAAGCCAAAAAGTGGGGTTTGCACGGCCGCGAAGCCGACAGCGGCGCCCATGAACGGTGCGGTGCAAGGACTGGCCACTGCCACCGCCAACAAGCCGGTCAGAAACGGTGTTTGCGTGGCGGGCAGGCGGGCTTGAAGTGTGGTGGGCAGGCCGCCCAACGGCAGAGCGCCGGAAAGGTCCAGACCAACCAAGGCCATCAGCAACGCCAGAATCAGCACCATGGCGGGGCTTTGCAGTTGAAACCCCCACCCCAATGCCGCGCCGCCAGATGTCAGCACGTTCAAAAGCCCGCCGAGAGCGGCGAATCCAGCCAGGACACCGCAGGCATAAAGCGTGCTGTCACGGCGGGCACGGATGCGGCCTTCGGCTTGAGTTGACAGATTGGCGACGTGCAAAATCTTTAGGGCGAGAACCGGGAACACGCAGGGCATCAGATTGAGCAAGATGCCGCCCAAAACCGCCAGACCTATCGCCATCCATGGCCCTGGCCTGGTGGGGGCGTGGATGAGGGGAGGGGCATCGCTTTGTGCAAGCGCAAGGGGCTCGGGAGAAGGACGCGACGTGCCGGAGACAAGGGGGAGGGTAAGGGACAAGTTGGCACTGCCGGGGATGCAGATGGTCTTGCAAGCTAGCCACGTCACGCGTGCGCCGATATGCAACGGTTGATTGGTTTCTGGGGGGGTGGCGCGTGTGGTCAAAACCGCGTGGTCGGCATAGCCAAAGGTGATGAGTCCGCCTTCGTCAAAGCGTGTGGCGGGTGGATAGGCAAGGTCGTCATGCGTTGTTCCTGGTGGTAATATCCAATCGACCTCAGTCGGCAGGCCGGCATCACCGGGGTTTTGAGCATAGATGTGCCAGCCTGGTGCCAAATCAAACGCAACCCCCAAAGTGATGGGCTGTCCAGGAGTTTGGTCGGCGAGGTTCACGATTAGACGAACCTCTGTCTGATCGGTGCGGGCGAGAGGCTCCTCGGCCAGTGCCGGGGTACACAAAAGGCCGATCAAGAGGACAAGAAGACGTGTCATGAGGGGAAAGGTTCCATGGAGGAGGTCGTGCATCAATCCTGGACAAAAAAAGGCAGCCGGTGAAGAGATTCCGGCTGCGAAGTGGACCCTGAGAGAGGAAGGCTGAACACTGTCAGTCCACCTTCATTACAGGTGGGGGTGTTGCAAACGAAATCAAGAATGATAAGAAAAGATCGGCGTAGTGTTTGAGACAAACAGGTTTCTATGCAGAGATTCTTACAATTCATGAGGTTTTTGTGTGTGAGGATAAGAGTGTGCTTGGGCAAGAGTTCAAGGAGTCCCGAGATCAAAATTGAAGCTGCGATCAGGGAAGGGTTCCGCTGCCAAAGCGAAGTGCCACCATTCGCTGTCGATTCCCCGAAAGCCGTGCGCGGCCATGGTGCGGGCCAGCAAGCTGCGGTTGCCGTGTGCTTCGGCGGAGACCGCGCCGGAGCCGGGATGGGACATCTCGTCGAAGCAATCAAACCCGGTGCCCATGTCCAGGCCGCCGTCGATATATCGGGTGCCGTAAGGTGCTGTGCACGCGACAAGGCGGTCGCCTGGTTGCCAGTTTTGCGGTGGCGGGGCCTTAATTTTAACGATTGTCAAGTCAACCGCTGATCCCCGTGAGTGGGAGCTGTGGCGTGCCACGTATCCCAAGCGCTCGAAATCGGTTTTGCGAACCGAGGGATAGAACTCGGCTTTGGTGCGGGTGTCTGGTGTTTGTGCCCAGGCCATGAAATCCGCGACGGATTTTTCCGGGCGATAGCAGTCCCAGACCAGCAAACCCAATCCGCGTTGTTTCAAGTCCGCGCTCACCGCTTTCAATGCCAAGGCGGCAGCCTCGGTCAGGATGCATTCTGCGGCGGTGCCGTATCCCGCGACGGGGCGGCCCAGGAAGTTGTGGTGTCCGGCATAACGTATATCCTGTCGGATGGATGGATCTACTGAGGAGAGGCGGACGAAGCCTTGTGGCAGATCGGCGGCCCATGCCGTTCCCGACCACGCGAAGAAGACGACCATAAGGATACGGCGTAGCATGGCGTTGGCCTCCGTCAGGAATAAAAATCTTAGGACGTAAACTCATAAATCCCGCCGGTTGCGCCGGAGCGCTTTCGTTCGTCCGAACAGGAGAAAAGCGTAGACCGTAGCGGGG
>JAFGWD010000117.1 GCA_016937315.1 Rhodospirillaceae bacterium | reverse complement strand
GCTTCGGACACCGGGCACCGCACCGCGATTCCATCCGCGAAAGTCCGTGCGGTTTCCGTGGATACCAAGCGCCCGGTATCGAACGACAGCTTCGCAGCCGGAGCCGCAGAGGAAACCACACCAATCACCTCCGTCTTCAATCCCAAGGCATCCCGCGCCGAAATCACGCCACATATCCCCGAACCACAGCCAATCGGCACGTACACCGCATCCAGATCCGGAGCCGCCGTAAACAGTTCCAGAGCATAGGTTGAGACACCACGAATCAATTCCGGATGAAATGGCGGCACGGGAAACAAATTCTCCGTTGCGGCAAGGCGCATCGCCTCATCCCGAGCGTCATCGAAATCCTGACCTTGTTCCACCACATCACTACCAAAGCCGCGCATCGCCGCGATTTTTTCCACCGAGTTGCCACTCGGAACCACGATCTTAGCAGCCAGCTTGGCGTTTTGGGCGGCACGGGCTTGACTTTGTCCATGATTGCCACGCGTTGCGGTCACAATGCCGCGCACCTCTGGATGGACCCGTTGCAACCAATCCATAAAGGTAATGCCGCCACGCACTTTGAAGGCCCCTGTCGGTGTGTGATTTTCGTGCTTGACCCATACTGTGGCGTCTGCCAAAGCACACAGTCCTGGCCACACGTACTGAGGAGTCGGCGGCATATGACGATAGATCAGCCGCGCCGCATCCGCGATTTGCTCTTTGTTGTATAAAAGCATGATATCCTCCGCTCGCTTTCATCCGGCAAGTTTTCCCGGCAACGACGGACACCGCTTTCAAATTTCCGACCCAATTTTCACACCCACAGCGAACCCAACCCGATGTGTCCCTCTGTCATACGTCAAGCGCACGAACCGATCCGCCGCTTCGCCACCACCGCATGGGAAGCCGAGTTGCTGCCACATCATCCCTACGAAACGCGATATACCACAGACCGTGCGGCAATTGGCTTCGCCTTTGATATGCAGGATGGAGTCCACGCCTTTGCCAGCGACCGCATCCACCCATTTCGCGTCCGCGCCCTCAGCCTTGCCTTCACGCCTGCTGGATGTGAGGTGTATTCCCGCTCACCAAAGGGCGGCGAATATCTCCGTCTGATCCTGCGGTCCCGCACAGAAGAACCATTTGAACCGCCCCGTTTCACCAACACACGGGACATCCCTGCTGTCATGGCGGCACGGCATTTACGCGCCATGCTCTTGACACCTCGCCCTATCGACCCGCTGCTCTTCGAACACCATGCGACAGCCCTGGCGGAACGAGCCTATGCCGTCCATACCGCATCGGACGACACCGCAGACGCAGGCCGTTGGATGACGTCGGGACGGTTGAAACACATCTCTGAGATGGTCGAAGCACGTCTGGAAAACGGCGTAACCGTGGAGGAAATGGCGCACACATTGGGCTTATCGACGGATTTCTTTTCCCGTGCCTTCAAGGCCGCAACTGGGCAAACACCGCACGCTTACGTCATCAGCCGTCGCATTGCTCGGGCTCGCGCCCTTATTTCTGCGGAAGGAAACGACCTCAGTGCGGTTGCCTATAGCGTCGGCTTTTCCTCCCACGCACACATGAGTGCCGTCTTCCGCCAGCACCTCAATGTCACGCCGAGTACTCTGCGTCAAAGTCTCAGCCGATGACGCCCCCGACGCAGAGGCTCTAGAGCCTATTCCGTTCAAATGGATTCCCCTGCGCCGGAGTGGCTTTGTGCTGTGGCCAGGCGTGTGGCGAAGCCCGTAGCGGGGACTACGGGCGAGACGCGTGACGGCCGTGCCTATCGGACACGCACGCCACCGGGCGATGCAGGTGATTCAATTTGGGCGGAACAGGCTCTAAGTAACCGGAGCCCACAACACATCGGCAATACCAGAGGCCCCACAACACAACATCGCCAAGCGATCCACGCCTAAGGCAACGCCCGCGCTTTCCGGCAGACCAAAGGCCAACGCCTCCAGAAAATCCCGGTCAACAGGAACCGTCGTGCCATAAAGGCGCTTCTTCAACGCCGCATCGGCCAGAAAGCGCCGTTCCTGTTCGGCGGCATCCGTCAGCTCTGAAAAGCCGTTGGCCAGTTCCACACCCGCTGCATACAACTCAAAACGCTCGGCCAGTCGTGGCTCACCCGGTTTGCGACGTGACAAAGCCGCCTGACACACCGGATAATCAAATAAAACGGTCGGCACGCCATCGCCCAAGTGCGGCTCCACCCGATCCAACATGACTTTGAAGAACACATCCTCCCAACGATCACTGGGCGAAACCGAAATCCCAATGCGCCGTGCGGCGGCGGCCAGAGGCGCAGGGTCCGGTTCCGCCGCATCCTGATCCGCCAACACCGCCATCAAGTCAATACCGGCAAAACGGGCGAAAGCTTCGGAAACTGAGAGTCTTTCCGGTTCCGCATCCAGGCGGCAAACCATGTCGCGAAACATCACTTCACTCCGCCCCGCCGCATCGGCCGCCGCCACCAACAGGGCCACACAATCGCTCATTAAGGACCGATAGTCCGCCCCAGCACGATACCATTCCAGCATCGTGAATTCTGGATGGTGGGTGTCTGAGGTCTCGCCATTGCGAAACACCCGCGCAAACTGGAACAAACGCGGCACCCCCGCCACCAACAGCTTTTTCATGGCGAATTCGGGGGATGTGTGCAGATAGCGCACAGTCCGCGACTGTCCAAACGCGTCCTCCAGTTCCGTAGCGAACACCCGCAGATGCGGTTCCATCCCCGGACAAACCTGTAGAATCGGGGTTTCGACTTCAACAAAGCCGTTGTCATGAAAAACTGTACGCAGCGCCGCAATGACCGCTGCACGGCACTGTAAGTGAGGCAACCGCGCCGCCAGACGTTCAGGATGCCACCAAGGACTCGTTTGCATTATCTTCGATCCACTTTTCACCGTGCGTATTTGCCCATGACAACCGCACATGCCATGGTTTATGTATCGCGTCCGCTTTGTCCTGTCATGAGGGAAGCCGATGACCGTCGGCCCGAAGGAACATCTCACCCCGTATTTGCGCGACCTCGCGACCACATCGCAAGCCGTCGCCCGACAGTTCGTCGCCACACCAGAAGAATCCCACACCTCGCCTTACGACCTCCCCGACCCCATCGGAGATACCGCACGCAGCCCCCTCCCCGGTTTGGTCCATCGCTACCCTGATCGCGTCCTTCTGCTGCCGACCATGAGCTGTGCAGCATACTGCCGATTCTGTTTCCGCCGGAATCGCGTCGGTACAGAGCGTATGACACCCGACCAAATCGAGGCCGCCCTGGCTTATGTTGCGGCACGGCCAGACATTCACGAAATCATCCTCTCCGGTGGCGACCCACTCACCCTGCCCGCATTGGACTTGGACAACTTGTTGCGGCGAATGGACGCGATTGCCTCGGTCCAAGTCAT
>JAFGWD010000116.1 GCA_016937315.1 Rhodospirillaceae bacterium | reverse complement strand
CTCAGTTTGGGCAAGGGTCTGGTAAAGTCGCTGCTGCCGCTTTGGGGACTCTTTTGGGAGCATTTGTCGGGCACGAAGTGGGGCAGTCTTTGGACCGTGCCGACCAGGCCGCCGCGCAACAGGCGGCACAGCAGGCCTATGTCGCACCGATTGGACAAACCATTACGTGGTCGACGCCGGATACCAATCACAGCGGCACAGTTACGCCGGTGCGTGAAGGCCGTGATGCACAGAACAATACGTGTCGTGAGTTCCAGCAGACCGTGACCATCGACGGGAAGCACGAAAGCATCACCAGTACGGCCTGTCGCAAGGCAGACGGAAGTTGGGTGATGATTGGTCGGTGAAGGCAGTTTCTTCCCCGTCAGCGAAGATCCCCCCCTTGCTTCGCTGACTTGGCCGCTCCCTTTCCCTCAGGGGAGCGGCCCCCCTTATTCCCTGTTAGAGGTAGTTGAGGACGCTGATGCTTTTCAGCGAGGAAAGTGCTGCGAAAGAGGCTTGCAACAGGACTTCTTGTTGCGAAACGATAGCGGTTGCCTCGGCGACATCGACAGAGGTCAGGCTTTCCAAGGCTTCGTTAGCATAGATCTGGAACTCGGTCTGGGTATCGGTGATGCTGTTCAATGTTGATGTCTGTGCCGACAGAGTTTCTTGCGTGGTGCCAAGATCGGAGATTGCGGACGTCATGAGGTCGAATGCGGTTTGCAGTGTCGCGGTGTCGAGGGTCGTGGCGTTGATGATGGTCTGTAGCGCACGAATGGTTTCTTCAAACCCGCTGTCACTGGCGGTGACGCCGTAAGAGACGCTGCTGTCGCTGTCGAGCATCACCTTGGCAAGATTATCGCCGCCTTGATAATAGTCGGTGTCCGCCGTGGTGCTGGTGGCGTCATAATCGGTATCGCTGAGATCCACGGGGGCGGTCAGGGTTTCTCCACCTGAAAAGATGTAGCTGTCCGCATACTGGGTGTTGAGCAGGCTGACGACATTCTCCAGACAACTGGCGGCCGAGGATTGCAATGTCGATAGGGTCGTTGCATCGGCCGTGCCGGTGATGGCCGCAGAGATTGATGTTCGCATACTGGTCGCCTGGTCGGCGATACTGTCCACTGTGGAATAGGCGATTTCCAGTTTGCTGGCGGCGAGTTCGGTTTGAGTGGCCAAGTGTTCAGAGCTTGCGATGTCGGCCTTCAGGCTGATTACGGCTCCGGCTTGGCCTTCAAGGTCGCTTAAGGATTCCGATTTCACGCCGGATGCTTGTTGATCCAAGGCTTCGGCATATTTGCTTTGCACACGAAGGGCTTGGGAGATCATCTGGCTATTCATTCCTGCTGTTGATACACGCATGACGTTATCTCCCCTTAGTTCATCATCGAGATCAGGCTGTCCCACATCTCTTGCGCCGTGGAGAGAATCTGCGCGGCGGCCTCGTAGTCCTGTTGATAGGTGGTTAATAAGGCGGTTTCTTCATCGACGTTGACACCATACGTATTGGTGAAAGAGGTCGATAGAGAGCTTGCCGTTGCAGAACTGGACGTTGCCGCGCTGGACGCTGCGGCCGCCCGATCGGCCAGGTCGTCGATGACCGATGAGATGTAGTTGGAAACAGAGCTGGTGGTTGCCGAGACGTTTCCTGCCGCATCAAACTCCATGGTGCCGTTCAATGCCGACCAGACGGCTTGAAGTGCGGTGGTATCATCGCTGGAATAAGCGGTATTCCCTGTCGTCGTCGAACTGACGGCAGCGGTTGAAAAGCCTTGATCTTCCAGACTGTCGGCCACCGAGAGGGACGAGGCGTCGCCGGTCAAGACATCGTAAAAGCCGAAATATTGCGCGATTCCGTCGCCATCGCTCCCCGCTGTACCATCGCCAGTGACAATGATCCCCGATGTGGTGGTGTCAGCGGAAATCACCAAGTGGCCGTCTGTATCCAAACTTGCCGAAACGCCGGAAATGGCATCCAGGGCGGTGACCAGATCACCCACGGTGCTGTAGCTTGAGAGCGTCAAATCGGAGGAAGATGTGACTGTGCCGTCACTGTCGGTGATGACGATGGTCATGGTGTTGCTGCCGGAAAAGGCGTCGGTGAGTGCCGACGTGGCCGATGCCGTTACGCTGTTGGGTGGTGGGGTTGGGGTGGCGGCATTGGTGGCGGCGTTCACGGTGTCTTTGACGGTGTCGGACAATTCATCCAGTTCGTCCTGAAAACCGACCAGAATCGAATCGCGGGCCTCGATGAGGCCGCCGATGGTGCCGCCGGTCAGGTCGCCGGTGACGTCCTTGCCATCCAGCATGATACCGGAAATCGTGCCGCTGCCGTCGGATTCATAAGTGGCGTCAGCGGTCAGGGTGCCGGATGCGGTATAGGACAGTTCATGCACGGTGGAGGTCAGAAGGGCTTGCCCCGATGACGTATAGATCTGCACCGCGCCAGCCGCTGTGGTGAAGCTGGTGATTTCTATTTCCTGGCTGAGGGCCTCCATGGCAGCCCGGCGCTCATCTTCAAGGTCGGCTGTGGAGCCGCCCTTGGATGCGGTGCTGGTGATTTGGTCATTGAGGTCATCAATTTGGTGCAGCAGATTGTTGATGGTTTCGACGCTTTCAGAGATCGCTTGATCGGCGGAGGTGCGGGCCGACTGAATGGCTTTGGAAGAATCGCTGATGGCGTCTGCCCAGGCTTCCAGAGCCGTGGTGATGTCACTGGTGGCAGAGGTCGATCCAGAGTCTTCAATGGCATCGGATAAGGCAGTTTCCAGACTGGTCAAGGCCTCGGACAGAGCGCTGCCGTCAGAAGTGGAGCCAAAAGCCGTTACCAAGGTTGCATAATACGACGATAAGACGGAATCATAGGCGGCGTCAGATGCCGCTTCGATCACATCTTCAAACAGGTTGTCATCAACATCATTGCCAACCCCAACAACCTGAACGCCGGTGGCTTGCCCGCCGACCACGGTGGTGCTGACGTAGGCGGTCTTTTTGGTGTAGCCATCGGTTTCGGCATTGGCGATGTTGGTTGACGTGACCGAAATGCGGGTTTGTGCAACCGACAAGGCACTGGTCGCGGTGTTGATGATGCTTGCGATTGACATTGCCGAGTTTCCCCTCTTGTGGCGGTGTCAGGCGTGCAGACGCAAGCCGCTGTTGCGTGAAACCGGACGCGGTAAGGCGTCACCAGCCGCGCTGTAGTTCAGGGGGTCTTTTTTTTCACGGTCAGACAGCGCCTTCATCACCGCTTCGACGCGGGTTGCAGTTGCTGCTTTCCGCGCATTCAGCAAGGTCTGGTTTTCCCTTAGTCCGCGGACCAAGTCGCGGATGTGACCTTCCAAATCCTCGGGGTTGAGGTCGCCAGAGGCTCGCATGGCGGCGGCGCGGCGGCGCAAGGACTGGGTGAGGGCCGTATAGCGACTGCCTAAGGCTTCCTTCCGGTCAACCATGGCTTGCGGCAGGGTCTCGGTGGGAACGATCAGGATTGCGTTTTCCTCTGCCACCAAGGCTGTGAGTTCATGCAAGACGGTGTAGAAATTTTCCAGCGTCTTTTTGTCGAGCGATGCGAGTGTCGGCTGGGTCATGATGTGGTCTCCGCTCAACGGTGGGGGAAACGCAAGGCTGCGGCCTGCCCGTAGGCGGAGGCAACGGTGCGACTGTGTTGGGTTTTGGCGATACGCGCTTGGATAAGGGTGCGCTGTTCTTTGAGTGCGCCGAGGTTTTCCTTGAGTTCGACAAAGGCGCAAAGCCGGGCCTTGTCGTCGATGTCGCGGGTTAAGGCACTGGCTTTGCGGCATGCCATGGCGGCACGTTTGAGCAGGCGGTCCAAGATTTTGCGGTCGCTTAGGGTTTTCATGGTGCTCACCGTTTCGCAGCCATCAGGTCGTCGTACATATCGCTGACCGTGCTGATGATTTCAGAGGCGGCGGAATAGGCTTGCTGTGCGACGATGAGTTTCGAAAACTCGGTGGCGGTGTCGGTGGTCGAAGATTCCAATTCACCGGATTCAATGGCCCCGGCAGAGCCGGAATCGGCCTCCACCAAATTGGCTTCTCCGGAATAAATTGAGGCGGCGTAGACCGTGCCAGTTTTGGCCTCCAGGCCATTATCGTTGGCAAAAGTCGCCAACGGGATTTTGTAGACGGCGTAGCTGATGCCGTTATCGAAATTGGCGTAGACGTAGCCCGTTTCATCAATGCTGACGCTGGTGAATTCGCCAAAACGAATGCCGTCCTGAACCACCGAGGTCAGGGTAATATCTGGGTCGGAACTGGAATCGCTGGTGCCGTATTGGCTTAAGCCATCGGTTCCCCCATCGGTGCCGAGCGAATAGGCGATGGTGCTGGTGGAGGCGCCATCGGTGAAGGCAATGGAAATGCTGATGGTATCCGAATTCGCGGTATCTAACGTTCCGTCAGAATTGAAAGCAATCGTCGATCCGGTCAGTGTTGTGGTGCCGGAAGCCGTGCTGTCAGAGCTGAGCGTTGGGTCGGACACCGATAACGACCATGTGTTGGTGGCTGTCTTTTCGTAACTGAGGGTGACGGTGTGGGCCACGCCCAGGCTGTCATAAATTTCTGCATCGACGGTGAAAATGTCACCCGTTGCGGCCTCGGCGGGCAGGATTGCCTGTACTTCAAGCTCGGTGGTGGCGGACGCTGTGCCCGCGTAGTCGTTGACGTTGATGGACTCCAGACCAGAAGCGGAGGTACTGGACGTGACATTGCCGTCACGGTCTGTGGGGTATCCTTGCAGGTACCAACCGCTGGTGTTGACGAGATAGCCGTCATCATCGGTCGAAAAATCACCGGCACGTGTGTAATAAAAAATGTTGCTGTCGGAGCTGTTGGCGACCACGAACCAGCCGTCGCCATCAATGCCCAGATCGGTGCTGCTTTCCGTGCCCACCAAGGTGCCTTGGGTCGTCAGGCTTTGCGTTGGGTCAACGGTCACGCCTGCGCCGGTAAAATTGCTGTAGGAACCGGACCCCGACACCATGGAGGCGAACGACGCAGTGGTGCATTTATAGCCTGTGGTGCTGGAGTTCGCGAGGTTGTTGGAAACCGTCGAAACCGCTGCCGATTGGCCATAGAGCGCGGAAACCGCAATATTCATAGAACTGCTGAGAGTGCTCATGGTCGAGCCTCCATGAAATGTGTGGTGTTAAGAATCTGAGGCGGAGGTGGCGGAAACGATGTCGCTCAACGACACGGTTGCCCCGTTCTCCATGATCAGTTGTGCGCTGCCGTCGGACCAATCGACACGACTGACGATGCTGCTGGTTTCCGCTGTGATGGACACTTCATCGCCGTTGCTGTCTTCCGCATAGATGTTCAAGGAATAGGTGCCGTCAGAAGCGCTGCTGCCGTTGGTCAGGGTGCCATCCCAGGTGAAAGTGGTTTCGCCTGCCGTGGTGTCCAGGCTCTTGGAATAGACGACATCGCCGTCTTCGTTGAGCACCTGTGCGGTCAGGGAGGCGGTGTCATCCGGGACGTCGAAGGCCCAGGTCAGGGTGTCGCCGGACTCATATGTCAGGTCATCGGCGTTGTAGGTGACTTCCATGCCGACCATGGCCAACGCAACCGAAGCGCTTTCGTTGTTGGTCGCCAGAACCAGGTTCTCAAGGTACGAGTTGCCGAGAATCTGCTGCTCGACTTGTGCATAGTTGATCAACTGGCTGGTCATTTCGTCGGTATCGGTGGGGTCCAGAGGATTCTGATTTTCCAACTGGGCGACCAGGACGCTTAAAAACAGTTCGTAGTTTTCCTCAAGCGATTCCACAGATGTCGCCGTAGTGGACGACAGGCCGCTGCTGGACGTGGTCGAGCTGACAGTGGTCATCTCCGTATCTCCGTTCCCAACCGGCCATGAAAGCCATTTCCCGTCTGACGGGCCGGTTTGTGATCTCGCGTTTGGGCACTGCTCAGCGCCTCTGCTTTCCTGATGAACGCGGCGAGAGCGGAAAAACTGGCGAAAAAACTTTGCAGAAAAACTTTCCGAAAAAAGTGTGATCCGGTGCGCCAGTGTCGGCATGGCTGTCCCGTAAGAGCGAGTAAGGCGCCAAGGGATCAGATGCGCGAGGTGCGTATCGGCGGGTGCCAAGTGGCAGGGCCCGAATGGCTCTGTAAGAGATCAACGAAGGAGATTTCACATGCCTGTTATCACCACGAACACCTCCGCCAATTCCGCCTTGCGGTACCTGAACATCAACTCTGACGACCAGACCTCCGCCCTGAACAAGGTGGCGTCTGGTTCGCGAATCACGCGGGCGTCAGACGACGCGGCCGGTTTGGCCGTGGCGACTAAGTTGCAATCCGATGTGGCGGTGTTGGGCCAGGCGTCGACCAATGCGTCCCACGCCTCTTCGGTTCTTGAGACCGCAGACGGTGGTTTATCGTCGATTTCCGATGTGTTGGAGCGCATGAAGGTCTTGTGTGCGGAAGCGGTTTCCGGTGCCGTCAGCACCGATGAACTCGCCTACATCGCTTCGGAATACAGCACCCTTGCCAGTGAAATTGATCTGATCGTGCAGACCACCACCTTCAATGGTACAGCCCTGTTGGGTGGAACGTATGACGCGGATTTCCTGGTGGGAACCAAAGCGGCAGACGTTATCAACGTCGCTCTCACTGATGTTGATGCCGCAGCCCTTGGTGTGACAGCGGCGGCGACAAGTGCGACGGATTTTGCAGCCGAGCTAACGTTGGTGAACACCGCAATTAACACCGTAGCGGCGGCCCGTGCCGATGTGGGTGCTCAGGAATCGCAGTTCAACTATCACGCGGATCAGATTTCTTCGTCTGAAGAAAACTTGGATGCGGCACAGTCGGCGATTGTTGACTGCGATGTTGCTGAGGCGCAGTCGGAGTTCTCTTCCGCTCAAGTGCGGACCAATGCTGCTATCGCGGCTTTGTCACAGGCCAACGACATGCCGCAACAGTTGTTGTCGTTGTTGCAGTAATGGGATGGGCGCTTGTTCGGTAACGAACGGGCGCCTTCGTCTTGGGGAAGCCGGACACCCCCCTCCTTCGCGTTCGGTCAAACGGCGCGGTTCGGCTTCCCCATTCCACCTCGGACGGAAACCATGGGGAGGATAGGTTCATGTCGACAATCGTTACGGGTGCCAGTGGCACTACGTACATTACCGGAACCGGGTCCTCGGATTTCGACTATGCGGCACTGATCGAAGAGGCTGTCGAAGTCAAAATGGCGACCGCCTATCTGATTGATGATCAGATTGATGTCCTGGAAAGCAAGGTCACCGGTTACGAAGAGATGCTCACCGATCTGACGGCAGTGTCGGATGCCGCAGAGGCTCTGTCCGCGCAGTCGGATGACTCGATCTTTGATTCGCGTTCGGCCTATTTGTCGTCGTCGGCAATTTCTGAGCCTGATAATGTTTTGGGCGTGACCGTGACCGATGATGCCGCGTTGGGGGTCTATACCATTGAAGTGATTAGCCTTGCCACGTCACATAAAGTGGCGGCTGATGTGGTGGCCGATGAAACAGCAGCTTTGGGTTATGAGGGAACGTTCAGTCTGTCGGAGGCGGGTGGAACGGCAACGGCAATTTCCGTGACCTCAGATATGACGTTGGAAGACGTTGCAGAGGCGATCAACGAGGTCAGTGATGCCACCGGCGTCACCGCAACCTTAGTGAAGAGCAGCGATTCGGGATACACCCTGGTTTTGGCTTCTGTGGATACCGGGCAGAGCATTACAGCGACCGACGATACCGGCACAGTCTTGATGGATTTGGGCGTATTGGCATCGGACTCCAGCTTTGCCAATCAGTTGCAGGCGGCGAGCGATGCGGAACTGACCATCGACGGCGTGACCGTAACCAGTTCTTCCAATGATATTGAAGACGTTCTAAGCGGGGTATCGATCAGTCTGTACGACGACAGTGCGGGCAGCACCATTACGTTGGAAGTCGGGCAAGATCTGGACAGTGTGTATGATGCTGTGGAGGCCTTGGTTGACGCTTACAACACATATCGCGCATTCGCACTGACCAACCAGGAAACGGATTCGGATGGTGCCGTTGAAGATGCCGTTTTGTTTGGTGATAGCGTGCTGCGATCAGCCAACACGGCGCTGTACGGCGTTCTTGGCGCATCTGTGGAAGTGGATGGCGAGACTTATACCTTGTCGAGTATGGGCATCACCTATGCGGATGATAATACGTTGGAAATTGACGAGGACGTGCTGGAAGAATTCTTGATCCAGCATGCCGATGTGGTCGAAGCTTTTTTCCAGCAAAGCACCAGTGTGTCGTCCAGTGATCTTTATGTCGGTGACATTGCGGGAGATATGGCTGCGGGTGAGTATGCCATTGAGGTCACTGTGGATGAGAGCACCGGAGAAATTACATCGGCAACCATTGACGGTGTTGCTTTGACGGTTAGCAACCAGACCCTGACCGGAGCCGATGGTTCCGCGTATGAAGGACTCCGGCTGGTTTATACCGGTGATGCGAGCTCCAGCATTACCCTTACCGTTGAGGCGGGCTTTGCCGATCGGATGGTTGCGGCGTTGGAAGGCTATATTGATTCCGATAGTGGGTTGGTCGCCAACCGCATAAGCACTGCCGAAGACACCATCGATAGCAAGCAGGACAAACGTGATCGTATCGCCGCAAGGGCTGAGGATTATGAGGACTACCTTGTGACCTACTATGCAAAGCTCCAGGCAGCAATGGAAGCATCCGAGATTGCTTTGGCGCAGATCGAGTCTTTGTTCAATACGAGTGATGATTAATCAACCAGTGGTATGGAGGGGACTCTCATGAACACGAGTTATCAAAAAGGCATGGCGGCTTATGGCGCGGCACGTCGAACTCAGGCACCCTTATGTGTCATCGTAGACCTTTATGATTCCATTCTTTGCTCGGTGGCGCATGCCAAGGCATCCTGCCTGCAAAAGGATTTTGAAGGTGAGTTTCATGCCGTGGATCGTGCGTCACGCATTCTGCAAAGCCTGGACGGTGTCCTGAGACAGAATGACCCCAAGGCAAAGCCTGTTTCCGAAATTCTGCATGATTATTACAAGACGACGATTGTTCAGTTGCACCGTGCCAAGCAGGCGAAGTCGCCAGATTCGGAACTGCGCTATGGCAGCGTGCAACGTCAGGTACTGGCGATGCGCGAAGCCTTCGCGGCGATTGCCGGGGTTCCATCACTTGTGGCCGATAAGCAGGAAAAATCTGCCTAGTTCTGGGCAGATACTGCCGAGTGACGGCGTACGTTGCGCCTGTTACAACAGGAACATAACGGTGGGTGTATGAGCGGAATGAGCAGAACCGCAGCCGTTGACGACCGTCATGCCACGGGGACGTGGATGGATGATATAGCCGTCAAGTTAGGGCCTGGGCCGACGTCGGAAGATATGACCGATGAGGCGTTGATGCTCCGCGTTCAAACGGGAGACAAGGAGGCGTTTCGCTTGCTGGTCGCTCGCCATATTGATCGCATTGTAGGGACCGCTCGCCGTATCGTTGGCGCAGCGGAGGCTGAAGATATTGCTCAAGATGTGTTCTTGAAGGTTTGGACGGCTCGCGATCAGTGGGCACCTGGTCATGCCCGGTTTCGGACTTGGCTCTATCGCGTTGCGGTTAATCGCTGCATTGATCATTTGCGCCGGAATAAACCCGGTTCCATTGATGATGTCCCGGAAATTGAAGATGACACCCCCGGTCCCCTTGCGCAATGTGAGCAGCGGGAGGATGCAACGCGTTTGCGTTCTGCGATGTCCCATTTGTCGGAACATCAGCGCACCGCCATTACGCTTTATTATCACGAGAGTTTGACTGCGGGCGAGGTTGCAGAGATTATGGGCCTGCGGCTGAACGCTGTGGAATCCCTCTTAAAAAGGGGGAGGCAAAAGCTCAGAACAGTGCTTAAATAAAGGACCACAGGATGTGGTGACCTTTGCGGAGGGATCATGACGCCAGAAGAATTCAGGGCGTTGCTGGATACCTACGGTGCGGATTTGACCCGTTGGCCTCATGCGCGTCGTCAGGCAGCCCATAAATTGTTGCAGGATTCTGGTCGTGCGCGTTCGGATTTTGCCGACGCGCAGGCTTTTGATTCTGTGCTTATGCAGTCAGAGCCGACGTTGTCTGATACACGTCGGAAGAATTTGGTGGACTCTATTCTGGATCACCTCCCTGACGAAGTGATGTCGCGTCAGGGGCGTGATATGGATGTAAAGTCCTCTGCCCCACGCCAGCCGCGTGCGACGCGTGGGTCGCCTGTGGCGGAAGCCGGGATCAGCGTTTTGGTCCGTCCCCTGGTGGGGCTGTGGGTGGGGTGCTTGGCCTTTGGTATTCTTTTGGGGGTTGGCCTCTATCTTGGGCACCAAACCCTGCACGTTTCTGCCGAAAGTGATTGGGTCGGCACGTTGACTCTGTTTGGCATGAACTGAGGATGCGTCGTGGAAGCAGGGGCGTTATTTGATGAGACGATGGTTGATTGGTTCCTTGGCTCTGAACGTTCTTTTACTCGGTGTCGGGGCGGGGTTTTGTGTGACGGCGGTGCTTCCGAAGCCGTTGATGTTTCCGCCCATGGGGCCACGTCCAGGTGTGCAGCGTGATTTGCTGT
>JAFGWD010000012.1 GCA_016937315.1 Rhodospirillaceae bacterium | reverse complement strand
GATGCCTACCTTAAACAGGATGTCGTGGGGACGTCAACGTGAAAATAAGGGAAAAATCCCCCGCATCACCCCGGCGTGTGCCTTACAGCCCGGCCATGTCATTGAAGGTCAGAATTTTATGGAGCCGCAGTATGATGCTGTGGGCAAGGGTTTCACGCCATGGCGGCGCGAATCGGGTCAGCGTGACGGTTCTTTCATCCCGGGCAGACAGTCGGGCGACGCAGGACTGGTCTTGTGAATCTGGGGAGAGGCGGAACACGGCAAGAACATAGTCGCCAACTCGCGGGGGGCGTTCTGACGAAACATAAACCAGTTCTCCGGTTTCGAACCGTGGGGCCATGCCGTCGTCAGTGATAAAAAAGGCATAGACGCCCTGCGCGTTTCTGAGCCCCGTCGGACGATTGACATATTCGACGGCGGTTTCCTCCAAGAGAAGTGTGCCTTTGGTGGCGTTGGAGGGGGAATCGGGGATGCTGTTGGCGCGGAAGACAGGGACATCGCGTGGTGTGGGGGTGGCCGAAGTGGAACGGCCCATCAACCATGCTTCGTCGGTTTCCAAGATGGCGGCCAAGCGTGTCAGAGTATCGGAACGGGGGTGGCGGACCCGCTGATTCAAAATGTCGCGGATCACGTCGCCGCGCCCGAAGGCCGCCATTGATGCGGCGTGTGCGGACAGCCCGAGGGCGGACAGGCGGTCTTGGATGCGAGAAATCAGGTCGGTCATCAGGGTGTCCGAATAACGGCAAAAGCCAACGGTGGGCGTGCCTCTGTCTTAATGGGGGATTGTGGCGGGGATTTACGCTGGCGGCAATCTAAGAGTGTCGTGTGTCTGGAACCATCAAGGACAGGGCCTGTTGCGTGGTGGTGATCGTTGCGGGCAAGACCCCGGCAGGGTCGCCATCGGCTTGCAGAGGGCCTCTGCTGTCGATGGTGATCTGGTGTGCGGGCAGAATACGCACACCAGGGGCGTGGGACATGGTGCCGAGTATCAGGTGCAGGCCTTGACGCAGAGCGTGCCAACCGCCCGCCTGTGACAGGACGACGACTTGGAATTCAGGCTGTGAGAGGTTGGCGGCGGGGGCCAGTCGGTAGGGGCCACCATAATGGCAGCCATTGCAAATAACGATGCTTTGCGCCGATAACGTTTGGCCGTTTACCTCTACCGTGAAGGTGGGGAATGTTCTCGTGGCGGCGCATTGCAAGGTCTGCAGCACGTAGGCTCCTTTGCCCAGGCGGCGTTTACGGGTGGGGGTGACTGCGGCCACCACAGCGGCATCGAATCCAGCCCCGACCATCATTAAGAAAGCGCGTGTTGTTCCATCCGTGTGGCGGATGAGGCCGGGATAAACCGGCATAATCCGACCTTCCAGCAGGGTTTTGGTAATCCTGTTGGGGTGGGCGGAGAGAGCGATTTCGTGGGCGAGCACATTGGCGGTGCCTAAGGGAATGACGCCCAGGCGCAAGGCGTCGCGGGAGGGGTTGGCAAGAAGGCCGTTGACCACTTCGGCGATGGTGCCATCGCCGCCAGCCGCGACCACCAAGCCGTCGTCCGGTGGGGAAAGCCGTGCGGCAATGGCCTCGGCGTCTCCGGCGCATGTCGTCGGATGCAGCGTGATCGCAGCACCGGCAGCGGTCAGTTGACCTAAAACGCGGTTAAGAAGGGTGCTGCGGCGTCTACCTGCGGTGGGATTGAAGATCACGATCATCGGGCAGGGGTCCGTTTGCGGTCAAATTTCATGGTGGTGGTTGGAAGATTCGTTGCGTGTCTGAAATATACGTCTTGTGTGAATATGATGTTTAATTTGCATTAAACAAATATTAAAACGCGATTTCCTGTCATTAAAACAGTGGAAGGCGAGCGGCGAGTGTAATAATAGTCGCCTCAATATATGGTGTGAATCACGCAAACTGGGATCTGACCTCCATGACCGCGATGGATAAGACCATTACCTTTCGCTATCGCACCATTTGGATATCCGATCTTCATCTTGGGACCCGGGGGGCTAAGGCGGACTATCTTTTGGATTTTCTGAAACGAACCGAAAGCGAAACGCTGTATCTGGTGGGTGATATTCTGGATGGCTGGCGGTTGCGTAAGGCTTGGTACTGGCCGCAAAGCCATAATGACGTGCTGCAAAAGCTGTTGCGTAAGGCCCGTAAAGGGACGCGCGTGGTGATGATCCCCGGCAATCACGACGAGTTCTTGCGCGGGTATACCGGTGTCGAATTCGGGCGAATCCCCATCCATAAATATGCCATTCACGAAGCTGTGGATGGCCGCAAATATTTGGTCGTCCATGGTGATCAATTTGACGGCATTGTCACCTATGCGAAGTGGTTGGCTTTATTGGGAGACACCGCCTACACCCTGGCGTTGGTGGTGAATCGTTGGTTCAACGCGGCGCGGCGGCGCTTGGGGCTGTCGTACTGGTCGTTGTCCGCATACCTGAAACACCGTGTGAAAAATGCCGTCGCGTTCATCGCGCACTTTGAAACGGCGATGGCTGATGTGGCACGCAAGCGGGGGCTGTCGGGGGTGATCTGCGGCCACATCCATCACGCCGAAATGCGGATGATTGACGACATCCTGTATTGCAACGATGGCGACTGGGTGGAGAGCTGCACGGCTTTGGTCGAGCATTTCGATGGGCGGATGGAAATCGTGAACTGGTTAGAGGAAGGCGGGCGTTTTCTGGCAGTTCGTGATGGCTTGCTGCCTGCGCTATCAACGCCAGTCCATGGGGTTCCTGAACGGCATATAGAAAAGGTATAAAGCGCATGCGTATTGTGGTGGTCACCGATGCCTGGTATCCGCAGGTCAACGGCGTGGTGCGGACGTATGAGATTATCAGCCGCTTGTTGGAAAGCCGGGGGCATCCGGTGTCCTTCATTACCCCACAACAGTTTCGCTCCATTCCTTGTCCCAGCTATCCGGAAATTCGTTTGGCTATTGGGGCGCGGCGTAAAATGGCGCGTTTGATCGAAGCGGCACAGCCGGCTTGTATTCATATTGCAACCGAGGGGCCGTTGGGATTGGCGGCGCGGGGCTATTGCCGTCGACGTAAT
>JAFGWD010000011.1 GCA_016937315.1 Rhodospirillaceae bacterium | reverse complement strand
GGGGAACCCTTTTAAGACCACCGCATTCCCTCGTGCGGTGGTCTTTCCTTTTTGCAGGGTTGGCCTCATGGGGTGTTCCTGCAATACTGTTGCCTTCAAGGGGAAGGCACACCACATCGGCTTGGCCGGTTTTTTGGGTGTTTCCCTGCGCGGGAGAAACCGTTGAAACCCAGCAAACCCCGCATGCTGTCCCGACATGAGGTCCCAATGGGGGAACCACACCCCCTCAACTGACTCAAAGGAGTTGTCCACAATGTTCTTTCGTTCCTGGCTTTCTGGTTGCGTCGTAAGCACCGTGTTTGCCGTGTCTATGGCAATGGCATTGGCGCAATCTGAGGTCACGGCGCTGGGGCGTTTTGGCGACTGGGCAAGTTATTCT
Source organism: Rhodospirillaceae bacterium (assembly GCA_016937315.1). Taxonomy (GTDB): domain Bacteria; phylum Pseudomonadota; class Alphaproteobacteria; order Rhodospirillales; family Rhodospirillaceae; genus Oleispirillum. Next base: position 2,938 of record JAFGWD010000011.1, on the reverse strand, counting down.
TACTCAGAGAATGGTCGTCCTGTGTGCTATGCCGCGAGTGCGCCGGTTAAATCCCGTGGGAAAATCGGCAAACGCGGCGAGGTTTTTTTCCTGGTTACGCACCGTCCGGAATTCGATGATATTGGTGTCGTTACGGTGGTGTCGGGCTATGCCTTCAAAGACGACAGCCATGCCACGGTGAAAATCGGTGGCACGTCTTTTCGCTTTTTTACGCGTGATGAAACCGCTTGGGCGAATGGTGCGGACGACAAAGCCGTGGTTCGTGCCATGAAACGTGGCAAAACCATGCTGGTCAAAGGGCGCAATCGTTCGGGTACCTTGACCACGGATCTTTATTCTTTGCTTGGGTTTACCAAGGCGCATCAAGCGATCAGCAAGGCCTGCGGTGTTTCGGCACGGTGATGCGGTAAACGGTTTTCTTTGGCCTTGAACAAGAAACGGCCCCGATTGGGGGCCGTTTCTTGTTTGGGTGGGGATAGAGATCAGACGTGTTCGGTTGATTTGCGAACGATCTCAACCAAACGAATTTCCATGTCTTCCAGATTTCCCGTCAAACCGCCAGCAGTTCCACGCACCAGATCGGCCAGATCGGTGGTGCGGGCCGCTTCTTGAGAGACCTGCGCCATGCGGGTTGACACATCGCGTGCAGTGTCCGCAGTCTGCTGCACATTGCGTGCAATTTCCTGCGTGGCTGCCGTTTGTTGCTCAATAGCCGAAGCAATCGAAGCGGCAATCGCTCCCATGCCATTGATGGTTTCGGAGACCTTTTCAATGGCATCTCCGGCCTGTTTTGAAACGCCTTGAATGGCATTGACCTGGCTGGAAATTTCTTCTGTCGAACGAGCGGTTTGGGTCGCCAAGTTTTTCACTTCGTTGGCAACCACGGCAAAGCCCTTACCCGCGTCACCGGCGCGTGCGGCTTCGATGGTGGCGTTCAAGGCCAACAGGTTGGTCTGTGCCGCGATCCCGTTGATCAACTCGATCACGGTACCGATCTGTTCGGCGCTGGTTGCAAGGCCCTGCACCACGTCGCGTGTCTTTCCGGCCATCTCAATGGCTTCATGTGCGACTTCCGAGGACTTGTGCACTTGGCGGCCAATTTCGTCGATGGAATTGGACAGCTCTTCTGCCGCCGCTGCCACGGTTTGTGCGTTGGACAAAGCCTCTTCGGCAGCCGCTGCCGCACCTGTGGCTTCTTCCGTCATGCGTGCAGCCGAGGAGTTCATGTCTACAGCAGCCTGCTCCATTTCCTGGGCACGGTTGGAGACTTCGCCCACCGCCTTGTGCGCTTCGGTCTCGATCAGATCGGCCATTTGGAGGAGAGCTTGGCGTTTTTGTTCCCTGGCAATGTTTTCCGCCTGCGCTTGTTCTTCACGCATCTGTTCGACTTCGACCGCATTGTCACGGAAAGTGACCAACGCGTTGGTCAAGGCACCGATCTCATTTTTCGAGGCGCTTGCCGTGACTTCGATGTTGGTATCGCCACCGGCCAAGCGTGCCATGCTGCCGGTAATGGCTTTCAAGGGGCCAGCGATGCTGACGTTGATGCGATAAGCGGTTCCACCGACGATCAACAGCAAGATGCCAATCCAAATCGCCATTTGTTGCAGGTTTTCGGCAAACACTTGATCAACGTCATTGACGTAAATCCCGGTTGCGATGGCCATGCGCCAGGGTTCGAAGGACCCGATGTAGGATACCTTGGGCGAATCCTCACGGTTACTGCCCGGAACACGCCCGGTATAGTGGACAAATCCACCGCCAGCTTTACCCATGTCGGAAAAGGCTTTGTAAAGATCAACGCCGTTTACGTCGGTAAAGGGAGTGCCGTCTTTTTTCTTGGTGCCCAGCATGCTGGTGCCAATTTGTGTCGGGCGGAAGGGGTGCATCAGCAGCACACCATCGTAATCGCAGACAAAAAAGTAATTCTTGCCTTCATAGCGAAGCAACGACATTTCGCTCAGGGCTTTGGCTTTGGCCTCAGCCTCCGTCATCGTGCCTTTTTTGTAAAGATCGTGATAATGCACCACGATGCTTTGTGCCGCTTCGACCAGCTGTTGAGTTTTGAGGTAGCGGTCTTCGAGAAGGTTCGTCTTAAGGTTATTCAGACCGATCGCACCGACCAGGACCATGCCGACCAAGGCAATGACCACCATCAACGCCATACGGGTCGTGATTTTCAGCTTTCCGAGCATCGTGTTCTCCCCGCAGCAACGAGTCGTAACCGGGCCAACTGTTATTATCGCGGAGTCCGAAGTTACAAATTCGCATCTGCTCTGTGTCTATCTTCTCCCTTTTTCTGCCCAACGCTGCAGAATCTTGGGAGTATCCAATATTGGACGACATCTTTTCGCCGCATCTTGACCTAAATTCAGAGCCCCCTAGACAATGAACGGTTTCGAAGCTTGTCAAAGGTTCTTAAAAGATCGTCATGCCTATATTACAGAAAAAAAACCGACTGGGGCAATCTCTTTGGTTACGGAAACACAACAAAACCGGCCGGTTTTAGCGCCTTGTTTTGTATCTTAATGTTTCGAGAATTAAGGGGCTTTGTTTGCGGTCATAAATAAGGAGTCCAGAGAAAGGGCTCTATTTCATGGCTCCAGAGAGCGTTTCAACAATCCGTGAGGTTGAGCAACCCGGGGTAAGATCAGCCAGGACAACATGCCCGCCGGCCTGTTCCACTACATCAGCCCCGACAACAGTCTTACCGATGTAATCTGCGCCCTTGATCAGAACGTCCGGAGTTAGGGCGGAGATTAGGGCAAGCGGCGTATCTTCATCAAAAAGCACCACCGCATCGACGTCCTGCATTGCGGCGAGAACGGCGGCTCGTGCGGATTGTTCCTGAATGGGTCGCTGACTTCCTTTGAGGCGCGTGACGGATGCATCGCTGTTCAGCCCGACGACAAGTCGGTCGCAACAGGCCCGTGCTTGC
>JAFGWD010000115.1 GCA_016937315.1 Rhodospirillaceae bacterium | reverse complement strand
AGGCAAAGGCCTTGAAGGTTGAATTCGGTCAGTTGCTTCGTATCGTGCCGGGGATCCGCCCCCCATGGTTTGCTGCTGGAGATCAAAAGCGGGTGATGACCCCTGCCGAGGCGATTGCCGAAGGGGCCGACCTTTTGGTGATCGGTCGCCCCATCTGTAAAGCGGAAGACCCCGCCGATGCGGCATGGCGCATGGCCTCTGATATCGGCTGTGCCGAGGCACCATACCGGAGCACACCGATGTGAGCATGCGGGTCAAAATTTGTGGCATCACCGACGTCGAAGCCTTGGATGCGGCGGTGGAGGCGGGTGCAGACTTTCTGGGATTTGTGTTCTATCCGAAATCTCCGCGTGTGATTGCACCGGAAGATGCGGCGGAGCTTACCGATGCTTTGCCAGACAGCGTGGAAAAGGTCGGCCTGTTTGTCGATCCGTCGAATGCGGATTTGGAACGCGTGTTGACTCATATCCGCCTGGATTTGGTGCAATTGCATGGTGCTGAAACACCGGAACGGGTTGATGAAATTCGTTTGGAATTTGGGTTGCCGGTGATGAAAGCGTTGGGGGTAGCGACAGCGTCTGATGTTGTTGCGGCGCGGGCTTTTGATGCACATGCCGACTGGATGCTGTTCGATGCCAAGCCGCCGGTGGACGCGGACCGTCCGGGTGGTTTGGGGCAGCCGTTTCCCTGGTCTCTGATGCAGGATTGGAGCGGCGAAACGCCCTGGATGCTGGCCGGGGGATTGACACCGGAAAACGTTGCTACGGCCATCGCGTCATCGGGCGCGGCGGCGGTGGATGTGTCTTCTGGTGTGGAGTGCGCCGTGGGCAAGAAAGATCCGGCACGTATCGCCGCCTTCATTAAGGCCGCTAAAAGCGCAGGCGCCGGGCGCTGGTGACGCTTTTTTCTGGATTTCGACGCGCCAAGGCGTCATTCAACCCCTTTGACACGGGCGAGATCGTGATTTCCGCGACAGTGCGGCACGGTTCTCGTCGTTGACAGCGATGAGCGAGCAGTCCATGACCTCGATTCTTTCCAATTCCTTCACTCTCGGCCCCGACGAACGCGGACATTTTGGTCCCTATGGTGGACGGTTTGTTGCCGAAACCCTGATGCCTCTGGTGTTGTCCGTGGAGAAGGCCTTTGACGAGGCCCAAGCCGATCCGGTTTTTCAGGCCGAGTTGACGCGCTATCTGACCCATTTCGTGGGGCGTCCCAGCCCGCTGTATTTTGCCGAACGCCTGACGGCGGACTGTGGCGGCGCGAAGATTTATTTCAAACGTGAAGACCTAAATCACACCGGCGCACACAAGGTTAACAATTGTATCGGCCAAATCCTATTGGCCAAGCGTATGGGTAAAACCCGCATTATTGCGGAGACGGGAGCGGGACAACATGGCGTGGCGACAGCCACGGTGTGTGCTTTGTTTGGGTTGCCGTGCATCGTTTATATGGGCGCGACGGACATTGCGCGGCAACAGCCCAATGTCTTTCGCATGAAATTGCTGGGGGCCGAGGTTCGCCCCGTGACCAGTGGTGCGGCGACGTTGAAGGATGCGATGAACGAGGCGATGCGTGACTGGGTCGCCAATGTCACGGACACCTATTACCTGATCGGCACGGTGGCGGGTCCGCATCCGTATCCGAAAATGGTTCGCGATTTCCAAAAAATCATTGGTGAGGAAGCCAAGGTCCAGATGCAGGCCATGGAAGGCCGCTTGCCGGACAGTTTGTACGCGGCGGTTGGTGGTGGGTCCAACTCCATTGGCTTGTTCTATCCATTCTTGGATGAGCCATCGGTGAAGATTGTTGGCGTTGAGGCGGCGGGACGGGGGATTGCCTCCGGAGAACATGCGGCTCCCCTTTCGCACGGACGGTCCGGGGTTCTGCACGGCAGTCGGACGTACCTGATGCAGAGTGACGACGGTCAGATCACTGAGGCGTATTCGATTTCTGCCGGATTGGATTATCCTGGTGTGGGGCCAGAACATTCTTGGTTGAAGGATGCGGGGCGGATTGAATTTGTCTCCGTCACCGATGACGAGGCCTTGGATGCTTTTCATCGCACCACACGCCATGAAGGAATCATTCCGGCTCTTGAATCCTCTCATGCCATTGCTCAGGCGTTGAAAGTGGCTGGTGATTTACCGCGAGATCACATCATGTTGGTGTCTTTGAGCGGGCGCGGCGACAAAGATGTGGACACCGTGGCGAAGGCGATGGGAGCGGAGCTGTAAAATGACGAACTCTTTGGAAAACAACCGGCTGACTCGTCGTTTTGATGCCCTGAAAGCCGCCAATCGTGCCGCCTTGGTGGTCTATGTCACGGCCTCTGATCCAGATGCTGAGACTTCTGCTGCGCTGCTGGCGGGACTGCCGGGTGCGGGTGCGGATATCATTGAATTGGGGATGCCGTTTACCGATCCTATGGCGGATGGCCCGGCGATTCAAAAGGCAGCGTTGCGGGCTTTGGCGTCCGGTGCGTGTATGGACCGGACGCTCGATTTGGTGCGAGACTTTCGCAAAACCGATGCGGAAACGCCGATTGTTCTGATGGGCTATTACAATCCCATTGATTCCTATGGCACGGCACGGTTTGCGGCAGATGCCGCTCAGGCCGGTGTGGACGGCGTGATCGTCGTTGACGTGCCGCCGGAGGAAGCCGACGAACTGCAACCCATTCTGTTGTCTCAAGGCGTTGCGTTTATCTGTTTGGCGACGCCGACGTCTGATGATGCGCGTCTGGAGAAGATTCTGAAATATGCGGGTGGTTTCCTCTATTACGTGTCGATTCTGGGGATCACGGGGACCGCAACGGCTGCTGCCGATGCGGTGGATGTGGCGGTTCAACGCTTAAAGCGTCATACCAATTTGCCGGTGGCGGTTGGTTTTGGCATCAAAACGCCGGAAAATGCAGCCGCAGTGGCGCGGGTTGCCGATGCGGCGGTGGTTGGATCTGCGGTGATCGACCGTTTGGCGGCGGCTTTGGATGCAAAAGGCCGGGCAACGCCCGATCTGTTGCCGAAGGTTCTGGCCTTTGTCGCTGATTTGGCTAAGGGCGTGCACATGGCTCGCAACGCGTAAGGAACACATTTGCACTGCGGGGGATTTCTCCCGCAGTGCAGGCCGGCCAGGAGGGCCGTGACGGATGAGTTGGCTTACCAATTTCGTACGACCGACCCTGAAACGATGGATCTCCCCTCGTGTGCTGCGCGAGGCACAGTGGGTT
>JAFGWD010000114.1 GCA_016937315.1 Rhodospirillaceae bacterium | reverse complement strand
GGAGAGCCTGATCATCGGTCCTGCGGCTTTGGGATATCTTTTATGGCTAAACGCGCAAGGCATTGGACACTTTGGTCATGACGGCACACCCCGCGACCTGCTTTTGATCTGCGCCGGTCCGGTCACAGCCATTCCCTTGGTTTTATTTGGCTACGCCGTACGTAGGGTGCGGCTTTCGACCATGGGGCTGATGCAATACATCGCCCCCACCGGACAATTTCTCCTCGCCACATTGCTGTACGGAGAACCCTTCACATCCACGCACCTGTGGGCGTTTTCTTGCATTTGGATCGGCTTGGCGATTTACTCAATACCGCGAGACGCGCTCGCCATGATCGGCCTACGCATCCGTTAACGTTGAAGGGAAGCCCTCTCCATGGACATTGAAGACACCCCCGCCGTCACCCGCATCCGCAAGGACATCACAACCCACCCGGTGGTGCTTTACATGGAGGGGACACCAATGTTCCCAATGAATATACGCGCCGCCACCGTGGCACAGGCATTGGATTTAATGGGTGTCGCCTACAAAGCCGTTAACTTAATTGATGACCCGGAGATCAAAGACTCCATCACAGCCTTCGGGAACTGTCCCAGCCTGCCGCAGCTTTACATCAACGGCCACTTTGCTGGCGGTGGCGATACCATCCACGACCTTGCAAAAAACGAAGGCCTGAGGGAAATTCTGAGCGCCGCCGGAATTGCCACCCACTCCACCCCGGGCTGAATAGGCTCTAGGACGTAAACTCATAAATCCCGCCGGTTGCGCCGGATTTATGAGTTTACGTCCTAAGCTTCGACGGATTGCGGCATACCATCCAGCAAACGCCGCAGAATCCGCCCTAAGGCGTGGCCACTGACAGCCACCAGCAGCACCACAAGGCCAAATTCAATCCCATTCCAGACCCCCGGCACCCCATACAAGGGCGCACCGACGATCTCGCGCAGACTATCCATGCTCTTGATGGTCAACGGATATAAACACACGAAGGCCAAACCAACACCGGCCAGCCAACCATTTCGATGCGCGGTTAAAACAAAAGCCTCGGTATAAGAGAGTTTCCAGCCGATCGCAGCAGCGGCAACCGCCACCAACAGGCGCATGCCGCCCAGGATCAGAGTCGGGATCAACACCAAACCACCAGAGAACACCAACATCCCCCGTGCCGGAAACACAATCTGCCCAGCGGTTGCGCCGCTGACCACCACATCCAGCAAACCTGCCAGTCCCGCAATGGCAAGCATCACCAGAACCAAAAGATCCAAACCGCGCCACAGTCCCGTGCGCTCCAGCGGTGATGGCGGCACCATATCCGTGGCAGGAAAAAATCCGATACGACACCACGCCAACACACACGGTACAAAAGCAGCCGCTTCAAGAACCCAACACAGCGCCATAAACCAAACTGAGGTTTTCACTCCAGAGGGTGCGAAAACAGACACGGAATGCGCCACTCCCCATACCGCGACGAAGGGGAACAAAGCCGTCCGAAGCAGCCAAAGGGGACGCACGACAGTCTCACCAAAAGCCTCAACCATCAGATCGAAGGCATCTCGCCCACTGACCGGGCACACAGAAGGCTGTACCGTCATCAAACCTCAACCATAGCAAAAACCGATAACCGCCAGGAAACATCCCCCAACTTGCCACGATTTTGCCACAATAAAGCAAACGGTGCCTTAACTTTTCCGCTGTATGCTTTCGGTCGCACCCCCATCGCAGAGGCCCGCCATGCAGACGCCGCCCCGCATAGCCATTGTCATTCCAGCACACAACTGTGCCAATACCCTGGAGCGTGCTGTATCCAGCATCATCGCCAGCGCGGACCATGCCCACACAACCATGGGGTTTGATCTACGAACGGAAATCGTGGTGGTGGATGATGCCTCCACAGACGCCACCCCCACCATTATCTCCACGCTGGATAAGAAATTAGCCGAGATCCCGCACATAACCTTCAAAACCTGCACGCATGCAACCAATCGTGGGGCCGGAATCAGCCGCAACGAAGGCGTTCGCCTCGCTACGGCACCCTTTATCGGCTTTCTGGACGCGGATGACGAATTCCTGCCGCCACACATCGGATGTTGCCTGACCGAACTCCTGGCAGACCGCGACATTGGCTATGTCTGGACACGACGCATCCTCGACGTATCAATGCACCCCAGTTGGGGACCATCCCTGGACCGCAGAACGGTGATGAACCTGTGTGTGCGTCGCATTTGGCACGAAATCGCCAAGGGCTTCCCCGAACATCCAGATTTTACCCACATGGGAACCGAAGACAGCTTCTACCGCATCATCTTAGAGGCCCTAACCCAAGGCCGCGCCTTGGACGAAAAGACGGTACTTATTCATCACTCCCCCGGCAATTCTCTAGACCGTCAGCGAAAAAAGCTGTCCACACCCATCACCGAATGGGATGGTTCAAAAGAGACTTTTCAGCCAAGCAACGCCATCATCGCCGCTCTGAATGATCGCCTGACCTATATTGAGCGCCTGAAATCGGAAATGCGCGGAGCCTGAACGGGTTATTTTTCTTCCAAACGCGCCAGAAACCACTGCACCAAACGTGACCACAACGCGTCTTTGATGATTGCACCTTCAATCCCGGAATCAAGATTGGGATTGTCATTGATTTCGATAACGTGCACACCGTTCTCGTTTTGCTTTAGGTCAACACCGTAAAGACCTGTTCCAATTAGTCGCGCCGCCTTCACCGCCGTCTGGATTACCTCTGGCGGGGCGTCCTCTACCGCAACACAGAGATAACTGCCTTCCACCGCCTTGCCATCATCCGTGTGCTTGATAATCTGCCAATGGTCTCGCGCCATCAGGTACTGGCAAGCAAACAGCGGCTCCCCCCCCAGGACACCGACCCGCCAATCATATTTGGTCGGCATGAATTCTTGTGCCAACAACAAATCCGTGTCCACAAACATCTTGGTAGCCAAAGCATGCAATGCCTGACGATTTTCTACCTTGTGCACGCCACGAGAAAATGACCCATCCGGAATTTTGACCACCATCGGAAAACCCAAAGCGCGTTCGGCTTGCTCCAAATCGCTCTGTCCACTCAACACCAAACTACGGGGAATCGAAATGTTGTGGGATTCCAAAAGCTCCTTCAGATAGACCTTATTGGTGCAGCGGATCATCGACACCGTATCGTCAATCACCGGCATACCTTCCTGCTCAGCACGCCGCGCAAAACGATAGGTATGGTTGTCGATGGAGGTGGTTTCCCGGATGAACAAGGCATCATATTCGGCCAAGCGTGCCAAGTCGCCCTTTTCGATCGGGTCAACCTCCACCCCAAAACGCCGTGCCACCACCGCCAAGCGTTGCAGCGAGGACTTCTTCGACGGAGGTAAGGCCTCACGCGGATTGTGCAAAACCGCCAAGGAATAGCGTGCCGGAACCTTACCCTTCGCGACCTGCCAACCGCGTTTGGTTTGGCGTTCCATGGACTCCATGGCAAAGGCCTTTTGTTCCGAGTCAAGACGATGGATAGACGGGACTCGGATACGTTCAATGGCATACCATGCCCCGGACTCGATACTGACCTCCAAAAGCGGGCACCGAAACCAGTCGAACAGCAGCAGGGAAAATCCGTCCAAGCCGGGAAATTCCGTGCGTCCAAAGGCAATGAATACTTTGAACGTCCCGCCAGGAAGGTCATCACGACCCTTCAAACACCGATTTAATTTGTCTTCAAGATCCGGCAACGCGGCACGGTACAGATCCTTGCGGCTGAGTTCCAACATGGTCTGCACCGTCGGCATGACGCGATGCCCACGCGCACCAGCCAGCAGAGAAGCATAATACCCCGTACTTTGATAGGCGGTGTTGCGCGATAAATTGATCACCGTCGGGCGGTGGCTGCAAAACAACTGCGG
>JAFGWD010000010.1 GCA_016937315.1 Rhodospirillaceae bacterium | reverse complement strand
CGGGAACCGCACGGATGCCGACACAGGGGTCGTGTCGTCCTTTGGTCAAGATCTCGACGGCGTCTCCTGCCAGATTCACGCTGCGGCGGGGGATGAGGATCGAACTGGTGGGTTTGACAGCCATGCGTGCGAGGATGGGTTGGCCGGTGGAAATGCCACCCAGGATGCCGCCCGCGTGATTGGATAAGAAACGCACGCCGCCATGTCCATCAGGTTCCATCTCGTCGGCGTTGTCCTCACCATGGAGGGTGGCGGCGGCAAAACCTTCGCCGATTTCTACGGCTTTCACCGCGTTGATACTCATCAAGGCCTTGGCGAGGTCGGCGTCCAGTTTGTCATAGACCGGGTCGCCCAGGCCTGGGGGGACGCCTTCGGCATGGACTTCGATCATGGCACCGATGGACGACCCACGTTTACGGATTGCATCCAATTCTGATGCCCATTCCGAAGCGGTTTGCGAATCTGGACAGAAAAAGTCGTTGGTGGGAAGGGCGTCCCAGTTCCAGCGTGCCCGGTCTATCGCATGGTTGCCCATGGCGATCATCGCGCCACGGATGGTCACACCGTTGGAGATCAAGGCATTTAAAACCACGCGAGCGACAGCACCGGCCGCGACGCGCATAGCGGTTTCGCGGGCTGAGGACCGTCCGCCGCCGCGTGGGTCGCGGATGCCGTATTTGGCGTGGTAAGCGAAATCGGCATGACCAGGGCGGAAGGATTGGGCGATGTCGCCATAATCCTTGGATCGTTGGTCTTGATTCTCGATCAAAAGACCGATCGGCGTGCCGGTGGTTCGGCCTTCGAAAACGCCAGACAGAATTCGCACGGTGTCGGGTTCTTGCCGTTGCGTGGTATGGCGCGATTGTCCGGGGCGGCGCTGGTCTAAGTAAGGTTGGATGTCTGATTCGGACAGCGGGAGCCTTGGCGGAACACCATCCACCACGCAGCCAATCGCAGGCCCATGACTTTCGCCAAAAGTCGTGAAGCGGAAAGCGGTGCCGAAAGCATTCCCGGCCATGCGCCGTATCCTCCCCGTATCGGGCGGGGGCACGGTTTATGCGCCCCCGTTTTGTGTTTAGAGATTAGTCTTCTGCGAAGGATTTCATTAACTCGGCATTACCGGCCGCGCTGCTCGGGTTGATCATGCCGTTGACATGGTAGCCTGCGTCAACGTGATGAACTTCGCCGGTCACGCCACCTGCCAAATCGCTCAGCAAGTACATGCCGGAGTTGCCGACATCATCAATGGTGACGTTGCGTTTCAAAGGTGAATTCAGTTCGTTCCACTTCAGAATGTAGCGGAAGTCGCCAATGCCAGAGGCGGCGAGTGTCTTGATCGGCCCGGCGGACAGCGCGTTGACGCGCAGGCCAAATTCGCCCAGGTCCATGGCCAAGTAATTGATCGAGGCGTCCAGCGCTGCCTTTGCCACGCCCATCACGTTGTAGTGCGGCATGAATTTTTCCCCGCCGTAATAGGTCAGGGTCAGCAGGCTGCCACCTTCGTTCAGAAGGGGCTGGGCACGGCGGCAAACATCGGTGAAGGAAAACACCGAGATGTGCATGGTGCGCGAGAAGTTTTCTGGGGTCACGTCGTAGTACTTGCCCTTTAAGGCTTCCTTGCCTGCAAACGCAATGGCATGGACCACAAAGTCAAGTTTACCCCAGCGTTCTTCAATGGCTGCGAACAAAGCGTCCATGCTGGCGGCGTCGGTGACGTCGCAGGGAAGCAAAAAGTCAGAGCCAACCTCTTCGGCAAGCGGCGCGACACGCCGTTGCAAAGCGTCACCTTGGTAGGTGAAGGCGAGTTCCGCGCCTTGGCGGTGGCAGGCCTTGGCAATACCCCAGGCGATGGAACGGTCGTTGGCGACCCCCATGATCAGGCCTTTTTTCCCGGCCATCAACGGTGCGGCGGATGTCATTGGAATCCTCTTGGTATCAAACTTGGAAAAAGCGGAAAGCCCATGCGGTGTCTATGCAAAACGGGGTGTATGGGCGACAAAGCGGGCGTATCCTACACGAAACCGACAAACCGGCAAAGGGGAACGGAATGACCGAAGAAATCGCCGCCGCCACGAACCGGACTTTTTTGACGCGATTGCGGACTGGTTTGAGGAAATTTGCGCCCGGATTTGATTTGGCGCTTTATGTTTTTGCGCGGGGACAGAAGGATCAATTTCTGCGCGTGGCCGCTTCGTTGAGCTATACCTCGTTGATTGCTTTGGTGCCGTTGATTGCTATTGCGGTGGCGATTTTTTCAGCTTTTCCGGCGTTTTCTTCGGTTCGCGGGCAGTTGGAGGACTTTATTTCTCAGTCCATGGTACCCAATGCGGGGCAATCGGTGCAGGTGTATTTGCGACAGTTCATCAATGCCACCGGCAAACTGACCACGGTTGGCGTGGTCGGCTTGGGGGCCACGGCGATTTTGACTCTGACCACCATCGAAACCGCCTTTAACGCGATTTTTCGCGTGGCGCGGCAACGGCCGATGGTCTCCCGGATTCTTGTGTATTGGGCGATTCTGACCCTGGGGCCGTTGTTGTTCGGGGTGTCTTCGTCGCTGTCCAGCGGCCTGTTCGCGCTGCATCGGACCTTGGCCGGAGGGATTTTCGGTGACGTTTTCGTCTGGGCTTTTCTGCTGACGCCAATGGTTTTTTCGTGTGCGGCGTTCACCTTGTTGTATGCGGCGGTGCCGAATCGTCCGGTTGCGTGGCGAGATGCCCTGATCGGCGGCGTGGTGGCTGCGGTTTTGTTTGCCAGTTTGCGTTTCGGATTTGCCCGCTTTGTTGCCAGTGGCAACACTTATCGCACGCTCTATGGGGCGTTGGCGGTGATCCCTTTGTTCTTGCTGTCGATGTATTTGTCTTGGGCGGTAATCTTGTTCGGTGCGGTGATGACCGCTGCGTTGCCGGAGTGGCGGGCGCATGCGGCCAGTGGCGGCGTAGCGGCGGGTGCGGCGGCAGAGGTTGGCATTGCCTTGGATGTTTT
>JAFGWD010000113.1 GCA_016937315.1 Rhodospirillaceae bacterium | reverse complement strand
CGCCGTCAAGACCCGAGTCTTGCCGGTTCCCGCCCCAGACAGCACAAGCACTGGCCCGTCAAGGGTACGCACCGCCTCCGCCTGCTCAGGATTCAATCCAGCCAGCACGGTTTCCGGCGCTGGTCCAGCGGGCGGAGCGGAAAACGACTCGTCTTCAAGAGCAAAAGGATCGGTCATGGTTTTGTCAGGCGTCCAAGTCCAGCACAAGGCCCCTGTTGTGCCCCAATCCTGAGCGATGTGGCAAGGTCTTGTCGTCCTCCTCGGTAAAAAGCAAGGAAAACAGCGGAAATTATGAGAAAAAACCTTGCCGCGCCCCTCTTCGACTTGCTAAACAAAGACGCCGCTGGCAGAGCTCCATTGATGAAAAATACCGTCCGCCACGCCCCCCCGAGGCACGACCACAGGTTCGTTACTCGTGGGTTGCCCATGGAAAGAATAAGTGCCTCCTTGCTCGGAACGATACCGGCTCCAGCCCCCAAAAACACCAAACAAAACCCGGCACATCAGAAGACCCCATGAACACCTTTTTCCACCTACCTCACGGTACGGGCAGACTCGCAAGATTTAAGAACGCTTATCCCTGGCGAATTGTCGAGCATTGGCCACAACGGCTATCGGTTTGGCTCGGCGGTATTACCATTGCTCTGTGCGCCATCGCTTTTGCCATGGCGACAGAGAAAGCTTTCTCCCTGTTTGAAAAAATTGTGGCATGGCACCCCGCCATGGCCTTCGTAATCGCGCCGATTGGCTTGGTCCTGGTTGCGGGCCTCACTTTACACTTTGTTCCTGGCGCACAGGGCAGCGGTATTCCGCAAACCATTGCCGCGCTGAACATGACATCCACGCAACGCAAGGGCGTCCTTTCCCTACGCATTGCTTTTGCTAAAGTTCTGCTGACATCAATCGGTTTGGCATCGGGGGCATCGGTCGGACGCGAAGGACCATCGGTGCAAGTCGGCGCCTCTTTGATGCTGCGTATGGCCAAACTTTTTCGCCTCAAAGGTCCCTTGAACGAGCGCAGCATGACCTTGGCGGGGGGCGCGGCCGGTATCGCCGCCGCCTTCAACACTCCCTTAGCTGGCGTCGTCTTCGCCATTGAAGAACTGTCCCGATCCTACGAAGCCCGAACCAGCGGCACGGTGCTGACGGCTGTGATCTTAGCGGGAATCACGTCTCTCGCCTTGGTTGGCAACTCGCCCTATTTCGGACATACCGACGTTCTGTTGGACTTAGGCCGGGGCTGGTTCGCGGTTGGTCTAATCGGCCTTGCCGGAGGTGTCCTGGGTGGCTTGTTCTCACAGTTCTTGGTCGTCGCAAGTCAACACGGCTTGCCCGGCCCGATTGGACGCCTCGCACGGCAGCGCCCCATCGCCTTTGCCGCCGCGTGCGGTCTGTCCATCGCCATCATCGGCGTGGCCTCTGGGCATACCACGTATGGCACCGGCTATCAGGAAGCACGCGCCCTGTTAGAGGGCGAAACCATGCCATGGACCTTCTTCCCACTGAAAATATTGGCAACACTCTTTTCGTATTTGAGCGGCATTCCCGGCGGCTTGTTCTCCCCATCCTTGTCGGCTGGCGCCGGACTGGGAGCCACCATGGCACGCCTGTTACCAGACACGCCTGGACAAGCCTGTATTCTTTTGGGAATGGCTGCGTATTTCACGGGCGTCGTGCAATCACCGATCACCGCTGCGGTGATCGTCATGGAAATGACCGACAACCGAGAACTCACGGTCCCCTTGCTGGCAACCTCGTTTATGGCCTTCGGTGCCTCGCGTTTGGTCTGCCCGCACCCTTTGTACAAAGCCCTGGCGATTCGCTTCCTGGCACACAAAAGCGGCGGCAGCAAAAAGCCCGTGCGTACGGATTTGAGCGACGAACTCGAATCATCACCGCCCCTCCAACCCGACAAATAAACACAACGGAAAGACTCAAGAGGCCGTCACCACGCAATTACGGCCCCGTGCTTTGGCCTCGTGCAGAGCTTCTCCGGCACGACGCATCAGCTCTGCCGGGGATTCTCCGGCATGCCTCTCGGCTATGCCCAAGGACATCGTGACCTGACCCAAGGTGGTTTGCGTGCGACGATTGACCACACTGCGGGCCGCGATGCCAACACGGATGCTTTCCGCCGTGGCCTCGGCCTGAGTGCGAGTGGTGTCCGGCAAAATCACCGCAAAGGCCTGTTCGCCATAGCGCGACACCGTATCCTGCCCCTTCACATTCTCGGTGATCGACCGCCCGATCAAGCGCAGAACCTGATCTCCCACACGCTCACCAAAACTGCCCCGAAAGTTCTGGAAATTGTCCACATCCATGACCAAAACGGACAAGGATTGGCAATCGTGCTCCACCAAAAGCACTGTTTCCTTTAGAGCAATATCGAAGACCCGACGATTGGCCAACCCTGTCACCGCATCGGTACGACCTTCGCGGCGGAGCGCGTCCAAATGCTCCCGCACCTGGGCAATCTCGCGAGACGACTGTGCAAGGGTTTCCTCTAACGACCGATTGAACACAACAAACCGCCGCGTTTCTTCGGCCGCTTGGGTCAAAACCAGAGCCAGTTCGTCCTGTTCGGAAACCATATTCAGATGATCAGAAACCGTTTCAATGGCATGGCCATAGTCTCTGGCACCACGATGCGCCGCCCCCACGCACTCCATAGCCCGCAACACACTCTGCCGCACACTCTCGCTGGCAGCCTCCCAGGTTGGATCAACCTCCGGCTCAGACAAAAACCGTGCATAAAGACTCGCACAACGCGCTTCGGTGAAGGGTTGCCCGGCATCAATCGCGGCATCAATAACGCGATTCATCTCCAACATTGATCCCGCACAATAGACGTACCACAGAGCATAATTGCGCGGATGGGGAATCACCCCATGCAAGGTCATGGCATCGGCGGCGCGGCGTGCCGCCGCCAATGCCTGTTCCGGGGTTTCGGGGAAGGTCATCACGCCCTGGAGTCTCCGCCTTATGCCAAGATCATGGCCCTCATGGTGAGGCCTTCTGCGACGAAGGACAAGCATCCTGGCGTCGTTATTTTATACTCCGAAGTATTTCGCACGCGGGTGATGCAAGATGATCGCCGATGTGGATTGCTCCGGCTCCAACTGGAACTCATCGGACAACGTTACACCGATCCGATCCGCCCCCAGAAGGCTTAAAATCTGGGTCTGGTCCTCAAGGTTAGGACACGCCGGATAGCCAAAAGAATACCGCGAACCACGGTACCCCTGGTTCAGCATCTTTTCGATGTCCCGATCGTCCTCGGCGGCATAGCCAAGCTCTCCGCGCACCCGCTTGTGGGTATATTCAGCCAAGGCCTCCGCCACCTCCACCGAAGCACCGTGCAAATACAGATAATCCTGATATTTGTCTTCGGCAAACCACGCCCGCGCAACATCCGAGGCCTGCTGTCCAACCGTCACCACTTGCAAGCCGATGACATCGGTTTCACCACTGTCAGCATCGCGGAAGAAATCGGCAATGCACAAGCCATCCGAACCACTTTGCCGGGGGAACGCAAACCGTGCCACTTCCGCACCGCTTTTCGGGGCAAGCACCACCACCGCATCCCCCTCGGACACACACGGCCAATAGCCATAAATCGCCTTCGGCTTCAGGATACCTTCCGCCTCACAGCGCAACATCAGGTCATGAAAAATCGGACGGATTTCCTTCGCAGCAAAGGCTTTCCATGCGTCCAGGTCACGCCCTTGCTTCTTATACCCCCATTGAAACTGGTACAGCATGCGTTCGTTGACGAAGGGAATAAGAGCCTTCAACGGCACCGTATCAATCACTCGGGCGCCCCAGAACGGCGGCGTCGGCACAGGTGCTTTTTCCGCCAATTCG
>JAFGWD010000112.1 GCA_016937315.1 Rhodospirillaceae bacterium | reverse complement strand
GCCCTTGGGTTCGGGGATGACCGTATCAACCACGCCACGTGTGGTCAGGGTTGTGGCGGTGAGGTTTAAGGACTCGGCGGCAGAGGCAAGAGCGCGGGCTGTATCCATGCCTTCCGGCCATAGGGCATGAGCAGCGTCCTCTGGTGTGACAGCCGACAAGCACGCATGTTCCAACATTAGGATGGCGTCGGCGCAAAGGTAGAGTGCGCTCGCCGGACCGGAGAGTGCACCGCAGAGGACTGAAAACAGCGGGACGCGAAGGTCAAGTGCGGTTTCCAGGGCATGTTGTAATGAGAGTCCTGCGTCGTGCGTCGTGGCAGCACTGTCGGCAATGATCACCACCGGCAGACGAAAACGATTGGCAAGGCGCAAGAGGCGTGTGGTTTTGTGCAGGCCTGGGGCGGTCTCGGTGGAGGTTGCTGGGCTGGTGCGTTCCCGGTCATGACCGATCAGAATCACGCCGTGATCCATGATGCGAGCGATTCCGCCAGTGGTCAGCGAGTCGTCACCGTTTATGCGGTCGCCGGAGAGTTCGATGAAGTCATGGCTGATTGCGCGGATGATTTCGCATGCACACGGGCGATCCGGGTGGCGGGCCACCTGCACGGTTTGCCAGGGGGTCAGTCGCCCGTACAGAGTCTCCAATTGGCGATCAATGCGGGCTTTCAGGCGCACTTCATCTTCGCCGCCGCCGCCGTGACGGAGTTCGGCAAGCTCGGCCTCCAGAGCGGCTATGGAATCTTCGAAGTCAAGAAACAGCATGGCGGGTGTCCGTCTTGCATGAGCTGCGCCAGAATACGCCTTTTTTTATGTGCGTCACGGCCCTAACGGGTAGGTATCGGGAAAGGGCTGCCGCAGGCTACTGGCAATGATGGTGTATTCTTGTGTGTTTTCTGGGGTGAGAATGCCATGGCGTAGGGCGAAGTCTAGGATCACCAGAGGCACATTAAATTTGAAGTCGTCGGTTCGGGAAATAACATCCAGAACGCGATGTATGGGCCACAGTTCAAAGCTTTCACACTCGTCATCTCCCGGTATCGGGACGACGTCGTTGGGGACTTCCAAGTCATAGCAGAACAAGGTGTCCGGCTTCACGCCTTCCGGCGTTGAAAAGCAATAGCGCACCAATCCTACCGGCACGGCGCGTGAGGCTAAGTCCCTTGAGATTGAGGCCTCTTCGGCACATTCCTTGATCAGGTTTTCCAAAAGCCCATGACGTGCGGGTTGTCCGCCCGCAACCATATTGTCGAGCTTTCCTGGTGCGACGAATTTGGTTTTGGATCGACGCGCAATCCACATGTGTATGCCGTCGGGGCGCTTTACGTAGCCGTTCAAGTGGACGCCAAAAGCGCGGATTCCCAAGGCAACCGAGGCGCTACGGTCCAGTGTGCAGGCGACGGGTGCGCCCCACTCTGTGGTTACGGCATACAACTCATTACGTGGTGCACGGATTTGTCCGCTGCGGTGCAGAATTTTGGCGACAGAGGCTAAGGCCGTGGAACGTGCTTGTGCCGTGCGGCAGGTTTCGGCGAACCGCCAGACGGTGCCATCATGCACGAAATCGTGTTCGAGACTCGCCATGGCCGTTTGTGCGGCGCGGCTGGGCCAAAAGAGATGGCGATATTCGGCGACGAGGGGGTGGATGCCCGTCAGGTCACATGCGTTACAAGCCGAAATATGGCGGAACAAGCCGGGTCTGAACAACATCTTCTGGAATCTTCCATATGTAATAAAGGCACTTGCGCGGCACTTGCGCGGCGCTTTGTGGCGATGCGGAAGAGGGGAGTGTGACCCGCCCGAATACGGATGTGAAGTCTTGCTATAAAAAAGCCTCGGGTTCCGTAGACAGACCTGCCTTTTCTGGTATAATGCCGCCGCTTGCGAACGACCGAAAAGCCGAAAAATCGGCGGGACGTTCGACCTTCAATAGGGGAAATTCACAATGGCCGTTAAATTCGAACAGTCCCGGGCTGCCTGGGAAGAAACCGTTACGAAAGATCTGAAGGGTAAGACCTGGGATTCCCTGGTCCGCACGACGCCCGAAGGCATCAAAGTTAAGCCGCTGTACACCGCCGAAGACCTTGAAGGTCTGGAGCATCTCAACACGTTCCCGGGTCTGCCGCCGTTCACGCGTGGCCCGCGTGCGACCATGTACACGGCCCGTCCGTGGACGATCCGTCAGTATGCTGGTTTCTCCACCGCCGAAGAATCCAACCGCTTCTACCGCGCCAACTTGGCTGCTGGTCAGCAAGGCGTGTCGGTGGCCTTCGACTTGGCGACCCACCGTGGCTATGACTCCGATCACCCGCGTGTCGTTGGCGACGTCGGCAAGGCCGGTGTGGCGATCGATTCTATCGAAGACATGAAAGTCCTGTTCGACGGTATTCCGCTCGACAAGATGTCCGTGTCCATGACCATGAACGGCGCTGTGGTTCCGATTCTCGCTGGTTACATCGTGACCGGTGAAGAGCAGGGCGTGTCCGCGAAAGACATGGCCGGTACGATCCAGAACGACATTCTCAAAGAGTTCATGGTTCGTAACACCTACATCTACCCGCCGGCACCGTCGATGCGGATCATTTCCGACATCATCGCCTACACCTCGGCGAACATGCCGCGCTTCAATTCCATTTCCATCTCCGGCTACCACATGCAGGAAGCTGGCGCGACTGCGGTGCAGGAACTCGCCTTCACCCTGGCCGATGGTCTGGAATACGCTAAGGCTGCCGTCGCTACCGGTCTTCCGGTCGATGCGTTTGCTCCGCGTCTGTCGTTCTTTTTCGCGATTGGCATGAACTTCTTCATGGAAGTGGCCAAGCTGCGTGCTGCCCGTTATCTGTGGGCGCAGATCATGAGCCAGTTCAACCCGAAGAAGGAAGCGTCGCTTGCTCTGCGTACGCACTGCCAGACTTCCGGTGTGTCTCTGACCGAAAAAGACCCGTACAACAACGTCATCCGTACCACCATCGAATGCATGGCGGCGGCTCTTGGCGGTACGCAGTCTCTGCACACCAACGCTCTGGACGAAGCGATTGCGCTGCCGACCCCGTTCTCGGCTCGTATCGCCCGTAACACCCAGATCATCGTGCAGGAAGAAGCCGGCATCACCCACACCGTGGATCCGTTGGCTGGTTCTTACTACGTTGAAGCCCTGACCGGTTCCTTGATCGCGGAAGCCCAGAAACTCCTGGACGAAGTGGCGGACCTGGGTGGCATGGCCAAGGCTATCGAATCCGGTATGCCGAAGCTGAAGATCGAAGAAGCTGCGGCACGCCGTCAGGCTGGTATCGATCGTGGCACCGAAGTCGTCGTTGGC
>JAFGWD010000111.1 GCA_016937315.1 Rhodospirillaceae bacterium | reverse complement strand
CGGCCCTGCGCGACCAAGTCTTCAATGGCGTCACAGACCCCCAACGACATTCCATAATCGTCCGCGCAAAGAACCATCCGGCCCGTGCTGTCAGCATTTCCATTCGACAGGTTTTCGATTACCATGCGCCACCTTCACCCGGAGACCCACGTCAATGCGCAAAGCGCAGTCAACGCCGCGGCCCATAGCCGCGCAGCAAGCGTCCCAATCGGCAAATGCCGCAGGACGTCTTTTGAATCTCATTTCGGTCGTCGTGCCTTGCTATAATGAATCCGACGGATTGAATACCCTGCACGCCGCGCTGACTCCCATTTTAGAAGCCATATCGCCGTGTCACGAGATCATCTTGGTCGATGACGGCAGCCGCGACAACACCTTTGATATCGCACGGGAATTGAGCCAAAAAGACCCAAGAGTCAAGGCAATACGATTTGCCCGCAACTTCGGCAAGGAAGCCGGTATGGCCGCCGGATTGAGCCATGCGACCGGCGATGCGGTGATCCTGATGGATGCCGACTTACAGCATCCGCCCGCTGTCATTCCCGAAATGCTCAGCGCTTGGAAAAACGGCATCGACATGGTCATCGCGATCCGCCGCACGCGAGAAACCGATTCTTGGATTCGCCGCTCAGTCAGCCGCGCGTTTTATCACCTGTTCGACGCCGTTTCCGAAGTCCGCATTCCGCAAGGCGCCGGGGATTTTCGCCTATTCGACCAAAAAGTCGTCCAAGCCATTGTCTCCTTGCCAGAACGCAACCGTTTCATGAAGGGAATCACCAGTTGGGTCGGATTCCGCCAGGAATGTCTTCCCTTTGATGTTGCCAACCGCGCCAGTGGCAAATCCTCGTGGAGCCTGTTGAAACTGCTGCGCTACGCCTGGGACGGCGTCACCTCGTTTTCAACTCTTCCCTTACGGGTCTGGTCGGTGCTCGGCATGGCCATCGCTGGCATGGCATCCCTTTACGGAATATGGCTCCTGATCAGCACCACGGTTTTCGGCATTGATGTCCCCGGATACGCATCGTTGATGGTCTCCACGCTATTCCTGGGCGGCGTACAATTGATCTCCCTCGGCGTTCTGGGCGAATACGTTGGACGTATCTTCCTTGAAGTCAAAATGCGCCCCATGTACTTGGTCGCCGACAGCATTGGCTTTCCTGATCCTAATAGCCCCTCCCCTTCGCATGGGAGCGATGCGTAGTGAAGACCCTAATAACTCGCCTTCGTGCCAAACCCGGACGTGCCGCCAGTTTGGCAATCTTTGCCGTAATCGTCGGACTGCTGCTGGCCACATTCCAAGATTATGGCATTTCCAATGACGAGGAAGTGCAACAAACCTATGGCGAACTTCTACTCCGCTTCTTTGCCACCGGCTTTTCCGACGACAACGCCTTTCACTACCGCAACCTCTATCTTTACGGCGGTCTGTTCGATCTGATCGCGGCCGGAATCGGCCCACATATTCCCCTGCCGACATACGAATGGCGGCATCTGTTGACCGCGATTGTCGGTGTCGTCGGGATGTGGGGCACGTGGCGTTTGACGCGGCTTTTATCTTCCGATTCCTGGGCCTGTGTCGCCGTCCTCCTGCTGGCGGTCACCGGCGCATGGTGGGGCACCTTGTGCAACCACACCAAGGATATTTCCTTCGCCAGCGCGATGATTTGGGTCACTTACTATGCCGCTCGAATCGCGCCAGAATTGCCTCGACCACGCCTGCGCCATGTCTTGGGCCTAGGGACGGCTATGGGCTGCGCCGTGGGATTACGTATTGTCGCAGTTTATGGTGGGCTGGAAATCGCAATCCTGTTGCTTGTCGCAGCCATGGATACAAAAGGTGGCATGGCGGACGTTCTGAAACGCTTAGCCCTGTCCGTCATACACCTGTTACCCGCCGTCGTCGTCGGGGTGGCAATCATGGCAATTGCCTGGCCCTGGTCGGTCTTTGCCCCCGGGAACATCCTGGTCGCCATCGACACATTTCGCCGTTTTCCAATCAATATGCTAACCCGCTTGGATGGCGTCGTCATGAAAGCCGCCGATGTCCCGCGCTGGTATCTGCCGACCTACGTCATAATCCGCCTACCAGAACTGACCCTGATGGGTTTGGCCCTAGGGGGAGTCACCTCTTCCCTTTGCCTCATCCACCGCCGTTTAGAGCGTCTGCATGCGCTTCGCCTGTTGCCCGTTATCCTGGCTATTATCGTGCCGGTAGGGCACGCCATTCTCACAGACCCTGTGCTTTATAATGGGCTGCGCCATTATATGTTTCTGCTGCCGCCGCTGGCGGTGCTGGCGACACTGGGGCTGCGGACAACACATCAAATCATCACCCAGCACCTAGGCCGTCCACCCAGCTCCTTATTTTTGGCCGCCTGTGGGGGACTGTGGCTGGTGCACGCCGCAACCATGTTTCAGTTACATCCTTACGAGTCCGTCGCTTATAATAGCTTGGTGGGAGGAGTCCCAGGAGCGGTGGGACGCTACGAGTTCGACTACCACGGCAACGCGATCCGTGAAGCCACGACCCGCCTGGCCCAGATGGTCGCAACGGAAAAAGCCTCTGGCAAACAAGATCCCGGCTTTGGCCCTCCCTATCGTGTTGCCGTCTGCGCCGAACTGATCCAAGCCGATGCATACCTATCCTCGGCCTTCAAAATGACCTCCAACTGGCTCACTGCGGATTTCTTCATCTCCCCCATCCAAGATGGGTGCGAGAATGCCTTGGACGGCAATGTCGTGATCGATATTCGACGCATGAACACCACCATTGGCCTTGTCAAAGACCGCCGCGCCATCACCCGTACAAGGCAAAACCCGTGACAATCGACTGGCACACCCAAGCACGACGGTTCTTCACCTTTGCCGCTGTCGGCTTGGTGGGAACCGGTGCCCACTACGCAACCTTGACCAGCCTTGTCGAGTTAGCTGGATTTACGCCGGTTTTGGGGTCGGTTTTAGGGTTTCTGGTGGGAGCCATCACCAATTACATCCTGAACTACCGGCTGACCTTTCACAGCGCCAAGCGCCACCGTGAAGCCGCCAGTAAATTTCTCGGCGTCGCGGGGAGCGGCTTCATCCTCAATGCCCTTTTGATGACTCTTCTGGTCAACCAGATGAACATCCCCTACTTGCTGGCTCAGGTTGCAATCACCGGGCTGCTGCTGTTCTGGCATTACGCTCTGAACGCGATCTGGACCTTCAAATAATGCCTCATTGAATGGATGTGTCCCGGACCAAGCGCGTGTCTCCACCTTGCAGAATCAGCACACGCTCACCAATCGCCAGACCCTGCTCATTTGCCTGCACGACAGCAATGGTTTGGCCATTATCCTTCTGCACAATGAACTCCACAGCAGTTCCCTTGGTCACAGCATTCTCAGCCACAGCACCAGCCGCACCGCCCAACACGGCACCGCCCAATGCACCCAAAATGTTAGCCCGTGACCCGCCACCAAGATATGAACCCGTGACACCTCCTGCCACAGCCCCGGCCCCCAAGCCAACACCACTTTGACTTCCAGATATTTCAACATCGCGCAAAGAAACGATCTTGCCTTTTGAAACACTGGACGTTTGCATGGCTTGATTGCGTTGATAAGAGCTGGCGGAGGGACTGCTTTGACATCCAGCGACGAGAACCGCAGCAAACATCAAGGAAAGATATCGCAAGCGCATGATAAACCCTTTATTTGGAAGGATGAGACCTATAATTTGGATGGGAGCAGCCTCTTTGTGCAACCCCCATCAGTCAAGGATTATGGGAAAAACATCTTCCGACGATCAATTTCGAACGATTTGTAAGCGGTGAAAAACCCCAAGATAATGGCAAAGTCCCCCGTCAACCGTGCTTTGACACTTCCCTTTCCATGCCCATCCTGAAAATATTCAATACAAACAACATAGTAACACCTGAATCCGCCTTATATTCTTAAGCGCTCCAGAGTACCGGGGATCGTTGAGTCGAAGCGATGAGGGTGTTAGACTGCTCCGCCGTCCGACGCACGGGTGGCTTGGTTTTTATGAAAGTGTGTGTGCCTTGACCAATACGCCGACCAAAGCGACCGGAGCCGATATTCAGCTCGTCCACATCGAAGAAGAAATGAAGCGCTCCTACCTTGATTACGCGATGAGCGTGATTGTGGCGCGTGCCATTCCTGACGTCCGCGACGGCTTAAAGCCGGTACATCGCCGCATCATGTATTCCATGAAGGAAAGCGGTTATGACCACACAAAGCCATTCCGCAAATCCGCCCGCATCGTTGGCGATGTCATGGGTCGATATCACCCACACGGCGATTCCGCGATTTATGACGCCATGGTACGCATGGCACAGAATTTCTCGATGCGCCTACCCCTGATCAGCGGGCAAGGTAACTTTGGATCCATGGATGGTGATCCAGCGGCGGCCATGCGTTACACCGAAGCGCGGCTGGCAAAAAGTTCCCAGTGCCTGCTGGATGATATCGACAAGGATACGGTCGCCTTTCAGGCGAACTATGACGAAAGCACGCTGGAACCGACCGTCCTCCCCGCCCGCTTCGCCAATCTTTTGGTGAATGGCGCGGGTGGTATTGCGGTGGGCATGGCCACCAACATTCCGCCCCATAATCTGGGCGAGGTGGTGGACGCGTGCTGTGCCTATATCGAAGACCCGGACATTACCCTGGATGATTTGATGGAAATCGTGCCGGGACCGGACTTCCCGACCGGTGGCACGATTGTCGGGCGTGCTGGATCACGGGCGGCATATGCCACAGGACGCGGCTCGGTCATCTTGCGTGCTAAGTGCGATATCGAGGAAATCCGTAAGGATCGCATGGCGATTATCGTGCACGAGATCCCCTATCAGGTGAACAAAGCGGCGATGATCGAGAAAATCGCCGAATTGGTGCGTGATAAACGCCTGGAAGGCATCTCGGCGTTACGTGACGAATCTGACCGTCGCGGCGTGCGCGTGGTCATCGAACTGAAGCGTGATGCACAAGCCGAAGTGGTTCTGAACCAAATCTATCGCTACACACCGCTGCAAAGTTCGTTTGGCGTCAACATGCTGGCCTTGAACGAAGGCCGTCCACAGCTTTTGACGCTAAAGGACGTGATCGTTGCGTTCGTTCACTTCCGCG
>JAFGWD010000110.1 GCA_016937315.1 Rhodospirillaceae bacterium | reverse complement strand
CGAAATCGCCAAGTCCATATCCAAGAACACGGCCTTCGTCACCGCCGCCCGAAGATCCCCGCGCTTCTCCGCTCGCCGCTTATAGGCGTGATCAATCTCGGCAAGCAGACTGTTCAAAACCAGAGCATACCCGCCAATATACCAGCGCGGTTCCAGACCAATACGAGCATGCGCCGCCCCCACGGCCATCACACCCTTCATGAAGGCATCGTCAAAATCCCCTTTGAACAGGCGTTCCCAATGCGCCCCTTGAGCGGCTTTCAACCGGTCGATCTTACCCTCGCCAGAAAGCAACGGCCTCAACACAGGGGCTCCCTGGAGATGATCATAGAAGGCATCCAAAATTGACCGCAACCGAGGGCGTATCACCGGCCACGCCTCACGAAGCGCAGCAACAGCATTGCCATCAATACGCATGAACTTAAGACGCGTGTTGCGGTCAACATCGAACTCAAACATTATCCGTTCTCTCTTTTCTGCCATATGGCGAAGTGCTGGCAAGGGTCCCCCCTTATCCACCAAAAGGTAAATGACTAATTTCCCTATGCGCCGTCAACGACAAATATGATAAGAACTCGTAAAAACACACAACTCATAAGGGAACAGCAGCAAAAATAAAAAAAGCTCAAAACCTTACGATTTCGAGCCCCTTCCTTTTGGTGATATTTTTCCTTCTGGACTTAACCAGAGATAGATATCTCTACCTACTCTACACGCCCCAGAGCTTTTGCCAGAATCATGTAAACACGGCCGATATCCGACCCCGTCAAAACCGCCCGCAAAACATCGGAACGATCCGAACGCCGAACTCGTGCCGTCAACGCCTCAAATTCCGAAAGATACCGGGTCACGAAACCACGGAATTCAGCATCCGATTCAAAGCGGTCCTTGATTTCTTGCATCTGCGCCTTGGTCAGAGATCGCGACAAGTGGCGAAGGAACGCCCCCTGATCTCCCCGATGGTAGCGTTTCCACAGGTCTTCTTCGATACTCGGCTGGAAGGCCCGCGTGATATCAACGGATACCGCATGCAAACGCTCGATAACTTGCGCTGCATCTTTGAGGAAGAGGTCGTTTTCGACATCGGTTTTTTGCGTTTCTAGTGCTGTAACACGCGTCTCGGTCTCATCGGCAGCAACCAGAATCGCCTTAATCTTCTGATCAAACAACGCACCAATCTTGTGTGCACGACCTTCCAAAAGCTCCCCAGTCGCCACCATTTCCGACGCCTTTTGTCGCACTGTATCCATCAACGTCGTGACCTTGTCGATGGTCCCTTCGGCACTCAACGCCAAGTCTCCGGCCTGAACCTTAAAGCTGTTACGAGACTCTCCGATTTGCTGGGTAATCCGCGCCGAGGTTCCGGCAACCAGTTCGATGGTTTCTTTCAGCCGTGCGCCCGCCACCGTAACCTGTGCCGAACTGCGGCCTGCGGTATCATCAAAATCACGTCCGATTTGATGCAACGCCTCACCCAACGACCGGACACGGGTCGAAGCCTCATCGGTATTTTTCAAGAAATCCATGGACCGTTCACGGAGCGCACCACCGAATGCGGTCAATGCCTTTTGCGCTTCCTCAGCAACACGACCGACTTGTTCCGCCTGTTTGTCCAGGGACGTGCCAATATCCTCGATCCGCGAGCGAGTCAGCTCGGAAATCTGTTTCAGATCACCAACCTGCTGACCAAATTCTCGTGCCGCTCCATCCAGACCGGTGAGCGTTTCCTCTGCCGTTTCACGCAATTCACCAACCCGAACAATAATCTTGTCCCCAGCCAACAGAGTCCGTGACACAGCCTCCTCAGCAGCCTCCCCCACATCCTGCCCGTGTTTGCGGAATTGTTCACCAACCGTCTCCAGTTCCAACCCAACCTTCGACGAGGCGGAAATCAGTTCATTGGTAGACTGTCGAATGACATCATTGATGCCACGGATGCGTTCCAGAACTTCGTTGGACGTCTCGTTCAAGTGTCGGCCTTGCTGGCTCATCGACGCTTCACCCAAACGCGCCTGCGTCGTCACCAACTGCACCACATCGGCCAACTCATCGGCTTGCTTACGCAACGACCCCCTTATGATTTCAGCGATTTCCCCAGCACGTTCAGCATCGCGATTCATTGTCGCGATATAGTCCTTCAACAAAGTCCCTGTTTCCTGCCCCTTAGCCAAGACAACATCAATCACCTGTGCCATGGTCTTGCACCGAGTCTCCAAGGACGTCGCCGCAGCAGCACTTTCCTGACCAATGGCCCGTGCCTGTCCCTGAAGCGTCACCCCATGGTCCTCAAACCGCGTAATCGCCGATGCAACCCGCTGATCAATTTGGTCACTGGTTTCTACAAGTTCCTGAGCCTTACGCGAGAAGGCATCCCCCACCGCACGCAGCCGCGCCATCGCAGAGTCCGAAGCCGTAGACAACTCACGCGACTGCATCTCCAGGCCTTCCTCAACGATTTTCACACGGTCCAGAACGGTTTCCGTGATCTGATTGAGCTGTGCCGCTTGCTTGGCCAACGTGCTGGTGATCCGCCCCGTCTGTTCGGACAAAGTTTCCGAGGCCTGCGTGAGATCACTTTCCTGCCTGCGGAACAGGGCTTCCAAAGCCCCCATGCGGTCACCCAAAGCCGACGCAATAAGATCCACACGCTCCGCCGAACGTTCAGCCGCATCAGTCAAAATCTGCGCCTGTGTTCCCATGGTCTGGGTCATACGGTCCGCGTAAGTTTGTGCCATTTCACCAGAACGCACGATCGCGTCTTCTTGCTTTCGCGATTCTCGAGACATGGTTTCCGTCACACCGCGCAAACCTTGCAGAGCTTCGGTCATCGCCTCGACCTGACCGGTCAGGATGGCTTCCAACGTCGAACCAACAGAACGGGTTTCATCGGAAACGGTTTTTAGAACGCGGGTTTCCTTCGCCAACTCGGCAGCAGT
>JAFGWD010000109.1 GCA_016937315.1 Rhodospirillaceae bacterium | reverse complement strand
CAGCATCGCCTTCGCGGCGGCTCCTGCCATTGTATCCCTTGGCGACCAACGCAATTCGGCGGGATTTATGAGTCTACGTCCTAGGGGGCGAGAAGCCCTGACCTGCGATTAATGTTTGCGTTTTGTTCTGCATTCTTTTAGCGTGATTTTCTACAGAGGAGAGCGCAATGACTGATGCTTTAGAGTTTCCGCCAACCATCCTCAACCATGTGTCGGTTGGGACCAATGACTACGCCTCGGCGAGGGATTTTTATGATCAGGTGATGGCGGCCTTGGGGGCGCAGCGCTTGTTCGAGCACCCTGGCGCAGCGGCTTATGGGCGACAATTCCCCGAATTTTGGCTGCAAACGCCGATCAATGGCAAACCGGCAACGGTGGGGAATGGTTGCCATGTTGGCTTTTTTGCGTACAACAAGGCTCAGGTCGATGCATTTTATGCTGCGGCATTGGCAGCTGGGGGAAACGATGATGGTGCGCCGGGACCACGCCCGGATTATGGCCCGGAATATTATGGCTGCTTCGTTCGTGATCTTGATGGCAACAAGATTGAAGCGACGTTCTGGGATATGAGCGTAAGCAAGTCTTGACGGTCTGTATCAAAGCCGTCTTGGCGCGTGTCGTGGCCGGAGTACGGCGGTGATGGTCAGAGATTCGGTGGATTTTTTTCAGTGCGGGGGAGGTTTGGCTCCATGAGGTGCCAAGCCGGGGCCGAGTGTGTCCAGATATGGATCTGTCGCGTGTAGATTGATGGGTCGTCCAGGCTCCCAACTCTGATGAAGATGAGTTCTGGACGGTGTGCACTGCCGGAAAACAGCGGGGTGCCGCAGATGGGGCAGAAGGATCGCCAGACGGATGTTCCAGATTCGGCGGTGGAGCGATAGATTTGCTCCTGTCCCGCCGTGATCGAAAAGGTGGATCGCGGAATGGCGACAATATTGGATTCCGCGCCACCGGATAGGTATTGACAGTCTCGGCAGTGGCAGGCGATGTGTGCCAATGGAGTGGCTTCAAAACGGTAACGTACGTTGCCGCACAGGCAGCCGCCTTCCGATGCCGTCATGTTTGCAATTCCTTTCAATTCATTAGGCAGCGTCGGTCTGCCATGATGCGGCGCAGGATGGGGGTGATGATCAGTTCCATGGCCAATCCCGTTTTTCCGCCGGGGACGATGATGGTGTTCCGCCGTGACATCCAGGACCCTTGCAGCATTTGCAGCAAATAAGCGAAATCGACGCGGATTAGGTCTGGTTGGCGAAAACGGATCACCGTCAGACTTTCGTCTGCAGTGGGGATGTCCCGTGCAATCAGCGGATTGGATGTATCCACAATCGGAACGCGTTGAAAATTGATATCGGTCAGCTCAAACTGCGGAATGACGTAACGGACATAGTCATCCATACGGCGCAGGATGGTGTCCACTACGGCTTCTTCGGAATAGCCGCGAATGTGGGTGTCGCGGTGGATTTTTTGAATCCATTCCAAATTAATGACTGGGGCGACTCCGACTTTTAGGTCGACGTATTGGGTCAGGTCGATACCTTCGGCTTGCAAACAACCGTGGAGGCCTTCGTAAAACAACAGCTCAGATTCTGGGGGGACCTCAGTCCAAGGTGTAAATTCGCCCGCCTTCGCGCCTTTGGTGGTGAAGGTTGTGGCCTCACGTTCGCTGTGGAGGTAGCGCCGATAACGTCCTTTGCCTTCCTTGGTGTAGTCGGAAAACAAAGCTTCCAGTTCAGGCCATAGGTTTCCATCGGGGCCGAAGTGGCTGATGCGTTTGCCTTGAGCGTCCGCAGCGCGGATTTTATCTTGCATTTCTTGACGGGTGAAACGGTGAAACCCATCGCCTTCGACCACGGTGGCGATGATTCCTTCGCGCCGGAACATATGTTCAAAGGCCTCGCGCACCGAGCTGGTGCCTGCGCCGGAAGAGCCGGTTACGGCGATGATGGGATATCTGCGCGACATAGCTTTATGCTCTCAAAGTGTGTTTTCCCGGCGTGCTCATTCTTTCAAAGCGGATCGCCAGCCGGGGTAAAGGGTGTCTGCATCCTGCGGGAAGGAAACGAAGGCGCGGGCAAGGTCGTGATGGTATTGGGCATAGGACACCAAATCGATGTCGTGTTGCCAAGCCTCCACGGCTTGTCGAAGAGACCGTGCCCCCGCCGCAGGGCCGTCGATATGGCCGAACACACCGCCACCGCAGGTCTGAATCACGTTGGTATGTCCCAAACTGGCGAAAAATCCCGGCAAACGCAAGGCGTTCATGCCGCCAGAGACAATCGGCGTGGTGGGTTTCATGCCCAGCCAGTCTTGGCGATAAAAGGGACCTTCGGCAATGTTCTGATCCAGCATCAAGGTGGCGGCACGGTCAGAGGGCCCGCCTTCCATTTTGCCGAAACCCAATGTGCCAGTGTGAATGCCAGAGGCCCCGGCCATCCGCGCCAGTTTTGCCAACACCAGGGCGGTGTATCCGCGCTTGGATTGGGGGGAGGTGATGGCACCGTGTCCGGCGCGATGATAATGCAGGAATTGGTTGGGGTAGGTACGGCGGACGCATGTCACGGCGGCTGGACCGGCAATGAAGCCGTCGACCAGGAAGGCAATGTGTGGGGCGTTGGTGCCAAAAATCTCCAGAATAGCGTCGGCACGCGCCATGATTTCGGCAGGATCGTCGGCTGTGACGTTTGCAGAAAACAGCTTTGCAATGCCGGTTTTGTCCTGAGCACGGGCCATGGCATCGGCAACGGCACGCATGGTTTCTTTCAAAGGTGAGAAGGTTTGGTTGCCTTGTGGTTCGTCATTTTTCACAAAATCACCGCCCAGCCAAAAGGCATGGCATGCATCGGCGAAAGGCTGTGGGCGCAAACCCAGTTTGGGCTTGATGATGGTGCCGATAACCGGTCCGCCGTTATTCAATGGGCGGTCCAGAATGCGCCAAAAGTCGGTGATATTCATGGCCGGTCCGTCAAACAGCCGTAGATAGGCGGGCGGCACATAAAAATCGTACATTTTGGCGTAGGCAATATCGCCCATGCCCTGATTATTCCCCACGGTGAGGGTGAGAAATGAGGAGAGGATAGCCCGTCCGTCGATGAGGTTGCGGTCGAACAACGCCACGGGAAACGCAATCTTCATGATCTCGTTTTCCGGGTCGATGGCGTAAACCAAGGCATCAACGCCGCGAGTAAAGGCATCGGTGGTACAGACATCAACGTTGGTGCCAGTGGACGATTCCGCTGCAAAATGAGCGGCTGCGGCGAGGTAATCGCCGCTTTTTGGCTTCATGACATAGGTGCACAAGACGTGATGCCCGTCAGCGATTAATGTGGCTTCATTAAGGTCTAGGGCCGCGTAACGGGACGACTGGTCCATGACGGACATCTCCAGCGTATCGGGTGGGTGACCGTGAGAGGGTAGGATGGAAACCGTGGCTCGGCAAGCCTTGCTGCACCGAATAAGGGTTGCTTTCGGCGGACAAGCCCGTAGAGTTGGCGCAACATCCAACCAACCTGGGACCGGCCGTTTCGTACGGTGCGGTCCTGAATGCTTGCCGATTGACCGGAGTTGCCGATGGCCGCCTACCAATACATCTATGTGATGAAGCAGTTGACCAAGACCTATCCCGGCGGGAAAGAGATCATGAAAGGGCTGTCCTTGTCCTTTCTGCCCGGTGCGAAGATCGGTGTTTTGGGGCCGAATGGCGCGGGTAAATCGACACTTTTGAAGATCATGGCGGGCCTGGATACAGAATTTGGAGGCGAGGCTTGGGCTGCTGAAGGTGCTAAGGTTGGCTATCTTGAGCAAGAGCCGCAGCTTGACCCGACCAAAACCGTTCTTGAGAACGTTATGGACGGCTGTGCTGAGGTCAACGATCTGTTGCAGCGTTTTGAAACGGTCTCCGCACGCTTTGCTGAAGAGCTCAGCGATGACGAGATGAATGATCTGATCACCGAGCAAGCGGAGTTGCAGGAAAAGATTGACGCTGCCAATGGCTGGGATCTTCAGCGCACCGTCGAGATTGCAATGGACGCGTTGCGCTGCCCGCCGGGTGATGCCGATGTTACTGTGCTTTCGGGCGGTGAACGTCGTCGCGTTGCGCTGTGTCGGCTTCTGTTGTCGAAACCAGATATGTTGCTCCTTGATGAGCCGACCAACCACTTGGACGCCGAATCTGTGTTGTGGCTGGAAACCCATCTTGAGGAATACGCAGGCACTGTCGTGTGCGTGACCCATGACCGTTATTTCCTCGATAACGTCACCACCTGGATTCTTGAACTCGACCGAGGTCAGGGCATTCCCTACGAGGGCAACTACACCTCGTGGCTGGAACAAAAGCAAAAGCGCATGGCCCAGGAAGGCCGTGAAGAAAGCGCACGTCAGCGCACCATTCGTGAGGAACTGGAATGGATACGCCAGTCTCCGAAAGCGCGTCAGGCGAAATCCAAAGCCCGTATTTCAAAGTTCGATGATCTTGTCGAACGCGCCAAAGAACGGGTTGTTGATGAAGCGCAGATCGTTATCCCAGCAGGTCCGCGCTTGGGTGGTTTGGTGATTGAGGCGGAAAACCTGTCCAAGGCTTATGGTGATCGGTTGTTGTTCGAGAATCTCTCGTTCAAGCTGCCGCCTGGTGGCATTGTTGGTGTGATTGGTGCGAACGGTGCGGGTAAGTCTACGATGTTCCGGATCATCACCGGTCAGGAGAAGCCCGATTCCGGCGAGTTCCGTGTTGGTGAGACGGTCAAGCTCGGCTATGTCGATCAGTCGCGCGACTCGCTTGCCGACAACAAAACCGTGTGGGAGGAAATCTCGGACGGTGAAGCCGAGGTTAATCTTGGTAATCGCAAGATGCCCTCACGTGCCTATGTCGGCTCCTTCAACTTCAAAGGCACCGACCAGCAGAAGAAAGTCGGCCAGCTTTCTGGTGGTGAACGGAATCGCGTCCATCTGGCGAAAATGCTGAAAACTGGTGTCAACGTTCTCCTTCTTGATGAACCGACCAATGATTTGGACGTTGAAACTCTGCGTGCTCTTGAAGGCGCACTGGTCGACTTCCCGGGCTGCGCTGTGGTGATCAGCCATGACCGTTGGTTCCTTGATCGCTTGGCGACTCATATCCTCGCGTTCGAAGGCGATAGCCACGTTGAATGGTTCGAGGGGAATTTCCAGCAGTACGAAGCCGATAAGCATCGTCGCCTTGGTTCAGATGCCGATCAGCCGCACCGGCTGAAGTTCAAGCCTTTGACCCGAGGCTGATTTCTGGTCACAACAAGGCGAATGCAACGCCGGGGGCAGGTTGTCCCTGGCGTTTTTTGTTGTTCGTACGGAGCCGCAATACCCATAAAAAATATATACATTTATGTTGGGGTGAGAAGCTCCTATATGAGCTAAGTCATACCTGGAGGTTTGAGTTTACGTCCTAAGGACCTGTCGGTGACGTCTTCATGTCGCTGCCAGAAAAATCAAATGCGGCATCCAACGAACGGGAGCTTTTGAACATGATTAAACAAGCACTGGACACCATCCGGTCTCAGGGCAAGATTCGTGCTCGTTATGGCAACTTCATCGGCGGTAAGTTTGTTGAACCGGTGCGCGGCCTTTATTCCACCGATACGAGTCCAATCGACGCGACGACTATCGTCGAGTTCGCTCAGTCCTCGACCGAGGATGTGGATCGTGCTCTTGATGTCGCGCATGCGGCGCGGGATGCCTGGGCGCGTGTGTCTCCGGCGGAACGATCCCGTCTTCTCAACAAGATCGCCGACCGCATGGAAGAGAACCTGGAGTTGCTGGCCACCGTCGAGACCATTGACAACGGTAAGCCGATCCGCGAGACGATGAACGCCGATATCCCTCTGGCTGTTGATCACTTCCGCTATTTCGCAGGATGCATCCGGGCAGAGGAAGGGCGCATCTCTATCATTGATGACAAGACCGTGGCCTATCACTTCAAGGAACCGATCGGCGTTGTTGGACAGATTATCCCGTGGAATTTCCCGCTGTTGATGGCGGCGTGGAAGATTGCTCCGGCTCTCGCCTCTGGAAATTGTACGGTGATTAAGCCGGCCTCCGCGACTCCCCTGTCCTTGCTGTTGATGGCAGAGATGACTGCCGACATCCTGCCGCCGGGCGTTTTGAATGTGATCACTGGGCCGGGCGCACAGGTTGGCGACTATCTGGCGGCCAATCCGCGCATCGGCAAAGTGTCGTTTACTGGTGAGACCACCACTGGGCGCCAGATCATGCAGGCCGCATCAAAGCATATCATCTCCCAGACCATGGAATTGGGGGGCAAGTCGCCAAATGTCTTCTTTGCCGACGTGATGGATGTGGACGACGAATTCTTGGATAAAGCGCTGGAGGGCTTCACCCTGTTCGCTTTCAACAAGGGTGAGGTATGCACCTGTCCTTCGCGTGCTTTGGTTCAGGAATCGATCTATGAAAAGTTCATGGAACGTGCGTTGAAGCGTGTTGCCGCGATTAAGGTCGGCGATCCCCTGGATGCTGCGACGCAGATGGGGGCGCAGGCCTCAGAGATGCAGAAGAAGAAAATCCTAGACTACATTATGATTGGCAAGCAAGAAGGAGCGAAGTGCCTGATCGGTGGGGAGGTCATGTCCTTCGGTAACGATTTAGACAAGGGCAATTTTATCCAACCGACGGTGTTTTCTGGTCACAATAAGATGCGTATCTTCCAGGAGGAAATTTTCGGCCCAGTGCTCTCCGTTACCACCTTCAAGACCGAAGAAGAAGCCCTACAGATTGCCAACGACACGGCCTATGGTCTGGGCGCCGGAGTGTGGTCACGCAATGGCAACGTTGCCTATCGCATGGGACGGGGTATCCGTGCGGGCCGTGTGTGGACCAACTGTTACCACGCGTACCCGGCTCACGCTGCGTTCGGTGGGTACAAGGACTCCGGCTTTGGCCGTGAAAACCATCGGATGATGCTGGACCATTATCAGGAGACGAAGAACCTATTGGTCAGCTATGACGCGGCTCCCATGGGGTTATTCTGAGCCCTGCCGTCTCGTGGAAAAGCCCCGGAGATGATCCGGGGCTTTTCATGTTGGGGAAAGGAGCATTCCGTCTATTGTGCGTTTTTCCCAGAGCGCAGGTCGGTACGCATCTTTTCTAAAGAAGCCATCAATCCAGCCAAGCCGCCCTCACGCTTCATCACCGAGGCGTACTGCTTGCGGGTGTTGATCAGCATGCTGTTGGCTTCGATGACCACGTCGATCAGCTTCATGGTGTTGTTTTGACGCGCCTGAACCCGCCAGACGATCGGGATTGGTTTTCCGTTTTGGGAGGCCACCGAGCTTTCAACAAAGATGTCGGATTTATCCGCATAAGCGCCGATGACTTCGATCTTTATGCCCTGGTATTCTTCAAGGTGAGATATCCAGGTGAGGATAGAGACGTCCTCAAACAGGCGGATGAATTGTGTCTTTTGTTCCGGCGAAGCGGTGCGCCATTCTCGGCCAACGACAAAGGCCGCGATGCCGGGAATGTCGGCGGCTTCGATAAACAGCTGACGAAAGCGTTCTTCTTTTTGTTTTGCGGGGACTTTCGCCCCGATGACATCGTTGACTGCGGTGTCCACCAGAGTCGTGATGAAGCCTGTGGCTTCCTCCGGGGTCATAGCGTTGGCTGTTGAAGACGCAAACAGTAGGACCAGTGCACACACGGCCCCCTGAACCGCAACAACCATGCGGCGAAGCGTGTGAATCATAAACAGTTCCTTATTCCGTCAAAGAGTGATGATGTCATGACTGTGGTGTGAAGCTGAAACGATAGCCTTCACCTTCACCAGGACGGTCAGCGGAGGAACGATTCATGATGTCCAACATCCGTTGTTGGCGCACGTAATCACGCACGGCGACATAGAAGTCAACCGAAGTCCGTTCGAGTTCTTCCAAGGGGTCCAGAAGCGGCACACGGTTATCAATGATCGATATGCCCGCACGGGTCCACATTAAGGGCTCCGCCATGTCCCATCCAGAGTTCATACCCATCCAGAACAGCGGGTCGGAGAAGACGTCAACGACACCACCAATACTGTCGCGGGGATTGGATGGGCCCAGCAGCGGCCACACGATATAAGGATTGCCCTGTGCCCCCCAGACCGCCAAGGTTTGGCCAAAGTCTTCCTTCTGACGTTCATCGCCGGTCTCTGCCGCCGCATCAATCAAGCCGCCGATTCCCGCTGTGGAATTCACCACAAAACGTTTCACAACGATCAGAGACCGATCAAAATCACCCTGTAGCAGGGTGTTTAGCAGGTCGATGGGAGCCCGCAAATTGACCAGAACGTTGTGAATGCCCTTTTGTAGCGGGTCTGGTGTGTAGTCGCGATAGCCGCGTGCCACAGGAGCCAATGCCGCACGGTCAATAGCCATGTTGAAATCGAACATGGCACGGTTGAACGGCTCTATCGGATCGTTCGCCTCGTCTGTCTTTTCCGCAAAAGCGGGCGTAGATGCCAGGGAGAAGGCACACAAGGCACCGAATGCGGCAAGGCGAAGGGTGCGGCGGGCGGCAGAAAAACCGAGCATGGATGTCTCTTTTCTTGGTGGCCGAAAGGGCGGAGGCCGACAAAAAATTTCGGGGAGAATCTTCCCGAGCGTCTTCATCACATATCATAGGCCATGTGCTTTTCACCAGACTCTTTGGCCACATAGCCAAAGGTTTTCGATCCTTGTGGCAAAAATCCTACAGATGCATTTCGCTGTGTGATAGCCGTCACACCAACATGCATTGACATATACACATCCGTGTATATAATATCACGGCATTGCGGAGAGGTTGTTGACGTGCATGCCATATTGACCTGTTTGAAAGCCCTTGCCGAGCCGACACGGTTGCGTCTGGCTCGCCTGTGTGCGGTTGATGACCTGACGGTTTCCGACCTGACTGTACTGTTGGGGGGGAGCCAGCCCGGCATTTCGCGGCACCTTAAGGTGTTGGTGGAAGGCGGTGTTTTGGATCGCTTTCGTGAAGGAAGCTGGGTGTTCTATCGCTTGACGCGATGTGGAGCTTCGGTCGCTGTGGTCGAGGCAATATTGGCGGCGCTGCCTAGTGACGATCCGGTTTTGCTGGCGGATACCGAGCGTTTGCGCCGAATCGCAGCGGCGCGGTCTGTGCGCGTGCAGGCCTACTTTGCCGCCATCGCGGAAGATTGGGACCGGATGCGTGGGTTGCAAGCGGATGAATCGTTGGTGGATGCGGCGATTCGTGACCTTATCCTTGATCGCCCGGTGAAGAGTCTTCTGGATGTTGGGACTGGCACGGGCCACATCTTGACTCTCTTGGGTGGTGCTGTGGCACGGGCCGAGGGGATTGATCAATCCCCGGAAATGTTGGCTCTGGCGCGGGAGAATGTGGCTGCTGCCGGATTTCGTCATTGTTTGGTGCGGCAGGCGGACATGGAACATCTGCCGGGAGATGCCCAAGACTTTGATGTTGTGGTTTTCCATCAGGTTCTTCATTACGCCCGACGTCCAGCTGCCGCCGTGCGTGAGGCGGTTCGGGCCTTGGCCCCGGGCGGGCGCGTGGTGGTGGTGGATTTTCTGCCACATGCTTTGGAAGAGTTACGGACAGAACATAATCATTTGCGTTTGGGATTTTCGACCGCCGAAGTTGGACGTTGGTTTGCTGAGGCCGGGTTAACGCCTGTTGCAGAGCATCAGTTGGCCGGAAATCCCCTGACCGTTGGTATTTGGGTGGCGCAACGTAATATAGAAGCGGAGGAAGGTGAGGGATGAGCGGAAATCAAGCGGAAAAAAGGGATGCGCCAGAGAGTCGGATGCCCATTGCGCGTGCCGCGCGGCACGCGGTCGGGGTGTCTTTTGAATTTTTCCCGCCGAAAACCGAAAAGATGGCTGAGGCCCTCTGGGATGCGGTGAAGCGTCTAGAACCCTTGGCTCCGAGCTTCGTTTCCGTGACCTATGGTGCGGGTGGGTCGACGCGGGAACGCACCCATGACACCGTGGTCCGCATTGCACGAGAAACCGCCATGAAGCCCGCAGCACACCTGACTTCCGTTGCGGCAACGCGTGCCGAGATTGATGCCGTGGCGCGGGCGTACTGGGATGCCGGGATCACCCATGTGGTGGCGTTACGCGGTGATCCGCCGGATGGGCAGCCGGAGTATGTTCCACATCCCAATGGCTATGCGTATGCGTCGGATTTGGTGGCGGGATTGAAACGCATCGCCGATTTTGAAGTCAGCGTGGCGGCTTATCCCGAAGGACATCCGCAATCACCGTCCTTGGAAGCCGATATCGATAATCTGAAGCGGAAGATTGATGCGGGAGCAACGCGGGCGGTCAGCCAGTATTTCTTTGACGTCGATGTCTATCGTCGGTTCCGCGACCGCGTGGCGGCGGCGGGAATTACCATTCCGGTGATCCCCGGTATTTTGCCGGTGACCAATTTTGCGCAAGTGGTGAAGTTTTCCAATGCGTGTGGCGCAACGGTGCCTCAGTGGATGTACCGTGCCTTTGATGGTTTGGACGACGATCCCGATACCCGGCGCTTGGTTGCGGCGACGCAAGCCTATGAACAGGTCCAGGCGTTGGCCGAAGACGGCATCCGTGATTTCCATTTTTATACCCTCAATCGCGCCGATCTGACGTTCGCGATTTGTCATCTTCTGGGGGTGCGTCCGGTAAAGTGATCTGTCGTTGACCGCCCGCAGAGGTGGCAATGCGGATTGTGTGGTTTGGCTCGAAAACCAAGAGGCAATTTGGCCGATGAGTGATTATTTGAACGCCCTGTCCGAACGCGTTTTGGTGTGCGATGGCGGCATGGGTAGCCTGGTGCAGGCCTTGGACCTGTCCGTCGATGTTGATTACATGGGGCAGGAAAACTGTACCGAGGTACTGGTTTTGTCTCGTCCCGATGTGATCCGCGACATTCACACCCGCTATTACGCGGCGGGGGCCGATTGCGTAGAGACCGACACCTTCGGCGGATCTGCGGTGACGCTGGGCGAGTTCGGCCTTGCTGATCGGACCTTTGAGATCAACAAGCGGGCTGCAGAAATTGCTCGTGAAGCAGCGGAAGGCTTTGCCGATACGCGTCAGCGTTTTGTGATGGGGTCCATGGGGCCGGGGACCAAGCTGCCGAGCTTGGGGCATATTGATTATGATACGCTGGCTGCGGCCTATGCCGTGCAATGCAATGGCTTGATTGCCGGGGGTGTCGATGCATTTTTGATCGAAACCTGTCAGGACCCGTTGCAGATTAAGGCCGCAGTGGGTGGCGCGAAGACT
>JAFGWD010000108.1 GCA_016937315.1 Rhodospirillaceae bacterium | reverse complement strand
CATCGCTTGCCGTCGTATTGAGCGTGCGCGTGCGACGGAAGAGACCGACGACGATGACACGGTTCCGCCTGCACCATGATGTGCGGTGGACGGTTTCGTCTGGCAGGGCTATAAGACCGCTGTCCGCCGGTTTGTTGCCGGTGTCCGGGATTTGAAATAAGGTGTTTTTCGATGCTTGATATCCGCTTCATTCGCGACAATCCGGAACTGTTGGACCAGGCTTTGGCGCGGCGCGGTAAGCCCGCAATGGCCGAAGTGGTGCTGACCTTGGACCGTGATCGTCGTGCTCTTCAAACCGCGTGGCAGGAAATGCAGTCTCGCCGCAACGAAGTCTCGCGTCAGGTTGGCGCGGTGAAGAAAGCGGGTGGCGATGCGGCGACGCTAATTGATGAGGTTGCGGTCTTAAAGCAGAAAATGTCTGAGGTTGAGGAAGAGGAAAAGCAGAAGGCCGCCGATTTGGATCTGCTTTTGCTGGGGATTCCCAATATTCCTGCCAATGATACCCCTGAGGGTTTGAACGAAGACGACAATGTCGAATACGCCCGTGTCGGTGAACCGCGTGCCTTCGATTTCCCCCCCCTGGAACATGATGCAATTGGTGAACACCTGGGGTCGATGTCCTTTGATGCGGCGGCAAAGATTTCCGGCGCGCGTTTTGTGGTCTTGCGGGGCGAGATGGCGCGTTTGGAACGTGCCCTTGGCCAGTTCATGCTGGATATGCACACCACTGAACATGGCTATGAGGAAGTGTCTCCGCCAATTTTGGTGCGGGATAACGCGGTGCGTGGCACCGGACAGTTGCCGAAATTTTCCGAGGACTTGTTCCGCACCGAGAATGGATTTTGGCTGATTCCCACGGCGGAGGTGCCGCTGACCAATTTGGTGGCGGAAACCATCCTTGAGGAAAAGGACCTACCGAAGCGTTTCACTGCGCTGACCGCTTGTTTTCGGTCAGAAGCGGGGGCGGCCGGTAAGGATACGCGCGGGATGATCCGCCAGCACCAATTCTATAAGGTAGAAATGGTTTCGATCACCACTCCTGAGGCCTCTGACGACGAACAACGGCGCATGTTGGGTTGTGCCGAGGCGATTTTGAAGCGTTTGGAACTGCCGTACCGGGTTGTGACCCTATGCGCGGGGGATATGGGGGCCACAGCGTGCCGGACCTTCGATATTGAAGTCTGGTTGCCGGGGCAAAATCGCTATCGTGAGATTTCCAGTTGTTCGACCTGTGGGGATTACCAAGCGCGGCGCATGAACGCTCGCTTCCGTCCCGCTGGAGAGGTCAAGGGAACACGTTTCGTCCATACTTTGAACGGATCTGGTGTTGCGGTTGGGCGTGCCTTGGTGGCAGTTTTGGAAAACTATCAGCAAGCGGATGGAACGGTTGTGATTCCCGATGCGCTACGGCCCTATATGGGTGGTGTCTCTTGTCTTAAAGGGGCTTGACCATAATGCCGTTGTTTTCCATCCCAGCCCTGAAAGGGGCACGGGTTCTCATCACCAATGACGATGGCATTCATGCTCCGGGATTAAAGGTTTTGGAGAGCGTTGCCTTGGCTCTGGGGCTGGAGGCCTGGGTGGTGGCGCCGGAAACGGAACAAAGCGGTGCGGGGCATTCGCTGACCTTGCACAGCCCCTTGCGTTGGCGGCAGGCGGGGGAGCGGCGCTTTGCTGTTGAGGGAACACCGACCGATTGCGTGTTGTTGGCCATCAATAAATTTATGGTGGACGCAAAACCTGACTTGTTGCTGTCCGGCGTCAATCGTGGTGCCAACATGGGGGATGATGTCACTTATTCGGGGACCATCGCAGCAGCGATGGAAGGTACATTGCTGGGTGTTCCGTCTATTGCCCTGAGCCAGGTGT
This sequence comes from Rhodospirillaceae bacterium, assembly GCA_016937315.1. Lineage (GTDB taxonomy): Bacteria > Pseudomonadota > Alphaproteobacteria > Rhodospirillales > Rhodospirillaceae > Oleispirillum. Next base: position 1,065 of record JAFGWD010000108.1, on the reverse strand, counting down.
TGACCCCGCAGGCCCCTGTGAAGTGGCGGACGGCCGAGGTTCATGCGCCCGAAGTTATCCGCCGTTTGTGCGCCCGAAGCTGGCCGACGGATGTTTTACTCAGTCTGAACTTTCCCGACGTTCCGGCTGCGTCCGTGGTGGGGGCGACTCTGGCGACTCAAGGGCACCATAAAGTCGGTGACCACTTGGTGGAGCGGATTGATCCCCGTGGACGTCCTTACATTTGGATTGGGTTTCTGCATGCGAAGACTCAGTTGAAAGAAGGGACGGACATGGAACGCAGCGGCGCGGGGTGGGTCACCGCGACGCCACTGACTGTGAACCTGACTCATCGTGAAACTCTCGACCATTTGTCCGGTGTCCTTGACGCCGGTTGCTCTCCTTAGCCCCGGCGAACAGGGGGAAAGATGAACGCGGCACTGCGTATTCGGTTGGTCATGGAGCTTCGGCGCAGTGGCGTGACCGATACCCGCGTTTTGTCCGCCATTGAGACCATTCCACGCAATCTTTTCGTTTCTGAGCCGTTTGCGGATCAGGCTTGGGATAACGCGGCGTTGCCGATTGGCTGTGGTCAGACCATCAGCCAGCCTTTGGTGGTTGCGTTGATGACGCAGGCTTTGAAGTTGACAGCACGGTTCAAGGTTTTGGAAATCGGCACCGGGTCTGGGTATCAGACGGCGGTCTTGGCTGCATTGACTCGTCGCGTTTATACATTGGAGAGACATCGGTCTTTGCTGGTCGAGGCAGAGTCGCGATTTCGGGCTCTCAGATTGACCAATATTGTGGCGATGCTGGGTGATGGAACCAAGGGGTGGCCTGCTCAGGCTCCGTTTGATCGTATCTTGTTGACGGCTTCGGCGGCGGAATTGCCGCCCGCACTTTTGAATCAGATGGCCGAGGGCGGTATTCTGGTGGCACCGGTAGATGTCGGGCCTGAGCGACAGGAAGTGGTGCGCGTACAGCGAACCGCCGAAGGGTTTTCTACGGAGTCCCTGTTTCCAGTACGGTTCGTGCCTCTTGTGCCCGGTGTTCCAGACGAAGCGTCGTAAAATGTCCTGTGTCGTT
>JAFGWD010000107.1 GCA_016937315.1 Rhodospirillaceae bacterium | reverse complement strand
GCAGGCAGGTTCTCGGCCTCATAACCCAACGCCGCAATCACCATATCGGCAGGGATCACATATTCGGACCCCGGCATAACGGTCGGGCTTTGACGACCAGACGCATCCGGTAGCCCCAGATGCATCCGCACCGTCCGCACACCCGCAACCTTGCCCGCCGCATCGCCTTCGATTTCTTCTGGCGCGGCCAACCAAACAAACTCCGCACCTTCCTCAATGGCGTTATCGACCTCGCGCTGCGAACCAGGCATATTGGCACGGTCCCGACGGTACAAGCACTTCACCGAAGTCGCACCCTGGCGCAGAGCCGTACGCAAGCAGTCCATAGCGGTATCTCCGCCACCCACCACAACGACACGCTTGCCTTTGGCATCCAGACGGCCACTTGCGAAATCCGCCACCGTATCGCCCATATTCAAATGGTTGGAACACGTCAGATACTCCAAGGCCGGGATCACGCCCGTCAACGTTGCACCAGGAGTCCCCAAACCACGCGCCGCATAAACACCGGTCGCGATAACCACTGCCGCATGCCTCTTTCGCAATTCTTGCAGAGTAACATCCTTACCGACATCGACGTTGGTGTGAAAAATCACGCCACTTTGTTCGAACACCGCAACACGACGCGCCACGATGTCTTTCTCCAACTTGAACCCTGGAATGCCATAGGTCAGCAAGCCACCAGCACGGTCATGGCGATCATAAATCTCGACCTGGTAACCCAAACGTCGCAGTTGTTCGGCCACCGCCAAGCCTCCTGGCCCCGCACCGATGATCCCCACCGACTCAAGGCGTTCGATTCGCGGTGTGAATGGCTTAACCAAACCCGCGTCAAAGGCCGAATCGGTAATGTATTTCTCCATAGCACCGATGGTGACGCCACCATGACTGGACTGTTCTAAAACACACGACCCTTCACAGAGACGATCCTGCGGACAAATCCGACCACAGATTTCCGGCAACGTATTGGTGGCGGAAGAGACCTGATACGCTTCTTCCATGCGTCCAGTCGCGGCCAACATCAACCAATCGGGAATGTTGTTGTGCAACGGGCAATGCAGGCTACAGAATGGAATACCGCACTGTTCGCACCGCGATGCCTGCTGGTCCGCACGTTCGGCGTTAAAACCGCTATAGATTTCTTGAAAATCCTCGGCCCGTTCGGCAGCCGGGCGTTTGTCCGGGGTGCGGCGTTCCAGTTTGATGAACTGAAGCATTTTTTGCTGCGCCATGCCTTAATCCCTTTCTCTGCGCCCTACGATGATGCGGACAGCCTTGGCCGTGCTTCTTCTGCACTTTCAAAAAGAAGCGACGGGATTCTTAGTGGATTTCCTCTCTTCTGGCGAGTGAAAAAACACATATAGGGCAGCGGTGCTGACCCATATGTCAGAAAATGGTATTTTTAGAGCCGTCATTGCCACCACCCTTGGGGAAGTAGTAATCATCTGTTTACTATTTCCGTATTTGGGGCAGAACGCACCCTCGTGATATGAAGAAGGCGGTCCAAGGCGGAGCCCCAAACCTTCGCTCAAGAATCAAAGAAAGACAGAGGGAACCTGCTCATCATGACATGGCTGAACCTGATCGTTCTGGCAGTGGTTCAAGGCATCACCGAATTCTTGCCCATCAGCTCCTCCGCTCACCTCATTCTCGTTCCCTGCATTGCCGATTGGCCAGACCAAGGCCTGGACATGGACATTGCCATGCACGTCGGCACCCTGGGCGCGGTGATGCTGTATTTCTGGCGTGACCTTTGGCAGATGATCTCCGGCCTGTGGGCCGCCCTGCGGATGCGCCGTTCTCCAGGAGGGCGACTCGCGGGCCAGATTGTTCTGGCAACAATCCCAGTGGTGGCGGTGGGCCTGCTGGCCAAGGACATGGTCGAAACCATGGGGCGCGACATCCTTGTCCTCGGCTGGACATCCCTTGGCTTCGGCATTCTGCTCTATGTCGCCGACCGCATTGGCCTGACCGTGCGCCGCGTCGAGCATATGAGCCTTCCAGACAGCCTCGTCATCGGCCTTGCCCAAGCGGTCGCCTTGATCCCCGGCACCAGCCGCAGCGGCATCACAATGACCGCCGCACGCTTGTTGGGATACGAACGCGGCGAAGCTGCACGCTTTTCCATGCTGCTGTCGATTCCCACCATTATTGCAGCAGGCACGCTGGCAGGACTGGATATTTATCGCCTGGACCAACCCGTCCTGACCACTGCGGTAATTTACGCGACGGGACTCTCGTTTGTGACCGCCTTGGTGGCCATTGCATTGCTGATGCACTGGCTGAAACGCGCCAGCTTCACACCGTTTGCGCTATACCGTGTGATCCTCGGGGCAGGCCTTCTGGCTGCCGCCTACGGCGTTATCCCCGGCTTTGAGCGCTGCTTGGGATAACACCAAAACGCACCAGTCCATCCCACGGCACGGCGCAGAGGCCATGGATCAAGCCTCGCGTGAGACCATCTGGCGATGGGTCCGACGGAACCGATTGAGGTAGGTGGGGAGGATGCTTTCCGCCGTGGTCGGTTCCAACCCCAAATCGGAAAAGCCGGAGTAGTTTCCTGAAACCACGTTGTCACGCATCATCATCAGCACTTGATCGCGAGTCAAAAGCGGCTTCGGCCAGATCCGCATCAAGGCCGCCTGAAACCGCGCCATGCCAAAGGTCATCGGCAACAACCACCGATCCCGGCGAATTTCCGCCAAGGTCATTTCCATGATCTGGCGCATCGTGTAGACGTGCGGCCCGCCAAGCTCATAGGTCTTGCCTCCGGCCTCACTGGATTGCAATGCGGAGAGAATCGCATCGGCAACATCGCCGACATAAACCGGCTGAAACTTTGGCCCACCATCGCCAAACACACTCTTGCAGCCAAATTTCCACGCATTTTTGTCGATAACCGGCAAAAATGGCGAGAAAATCGCCATGCGGGCAAACAGGTTAAAGAAAGCATCTTCCGGCCCGAAAACCACACTGGGGCGAATCACCACCGCCTCAGGAAACGCCGAAAAAACCTCTTGCTCACCTTGAGCCTTGGTCCGGGCATATTCGGATTCGGCATCCAAGGACGCACCCATGGCCGAAACGTGCACAAACCGCGACACGCCGGCTTCCTTTGCCGCCGCCGCAATCACCCCCGGAGCCTTAGCATGCAAGTTTTCGAAGGTGTGACGTCCGCGAGGGTGGAAAATCCCCACCAGATTAACCACCCAATCCGCATCCTCTACGGCACGCTTAACCTCGGACAGATCATTGATATCGGTTTCCAGCGTCGTGATCTGGCCGACGTCTCCCATGGTTTTGAGAAAATGTGCATCCTCGCGATACCGAATGGCGATGCGAATCACGGCACCGGTCGCCGCCAAACGCTGCACCAGATGGCGCCCAATGAAGCCGGAGCCGCCGAAAACCGTCACCAATTGCCGTGTCATCCCGGACGTCTCCTTTTTCACCATGCACCTCACACGGGCACACCCTATCCTTATAGGAAGCCCCCTACACCTGTCCATATAGGCCGGATGAGGGAAATGTCATTTCCAGACGAAGGTCAAGTCAAAACTATGCCTTTTTGCCTACGCCGCAAGCTCAAAAAAAGGATGTTGACTTTGCCTCGTGAAGCCCTCATAAACCGTCCCTCACTGACCGGATGATCCGGCTGGGCAAGGCGTCGCCGACGCTGTACCCAAAAGCCGTAGCGGATCAGTGCCCAGGTGGCGGAATTGGTAGACGCGCTGGCTTCAGGTGCCAGTGGCCGCAAGGTCGTGGAAGTTCGAGTCTTCTCCTGGGCACCATCGCTGCAACGGTTACGCGCTCCCTCCAATTTACTCTTTGATCCCGGCGCGTGGGGACGTACCCTGATGCGCCAGTGCGAAGGGCTTTGGCCGACTGATCGCAAGAGCCAGTTATCAAGAGGGCGGCAATGACGATTTTCCTGCACTACGGCGACCTTCCCGAGACCGTGCGTTTCACCGGCTCGGTTGCGGTGGATACCGAAACCATGGGCCTGAACCCACACCGTGACCGCCTTTGCTTGGTCCAGTTGTCGGCAGGTGATGGCGATGCACACTTGGTGAAAATCACCGGCGGAACCGATCCGGTTCACCTGAAAGCTGTGCTGGCCGATCCCGCGCTGTTAAAGATTTTCCATTTCGCCCGATTCGATGTCGCGATGATCGCACAGAATTTGGGCGTGGACTGTGCGCCCGTCTTCTGTACAAAAATCGCTTCGAAACTCTGCCGCACCAACACTGACCGCCACGGACTGAAAGACCTGTGCCGCGACCTATTGGACGTGACCCTGTCGAAGGAACAGCAGACCTCGGATTGGGGTGCGCCAACCCCCTCGCCGGATCAGCAACAGTACGCCGCCAACGATGTTCTGTACCTGCACCGCTTAAAGGAAAAGCTGGACGTGCTTTTGGACCGCGAAGGACGCCGAACGTTGGCCGACTCCTGTTTCGGTTTCTTGGGTACCCGCGCCGCCTTAGACTTGAGCGGCTGGCCGGACGAGGATATCT
>JAFGWD010000106.1 GCA_016937315.1 Rhodospirillaceae bacterium | reverse complement strand
TAAACTAAACCGCCTCGCGTCGGGAGGCCACTTTCTATGCTCACACACCTAACCTGTCAAACCCTTTCTAAAAGTTTTTTCAAAAAAAGCAGAAAGTCAGAAGGCTGGAGGGGCGATTATAGCACATCCACAGGACATACCAGGAAAACCGGCATTTCCCTCGCACACCCCCGTCCCTGGTGGATAGAACGGAAGTAACGTCCACCCTTTGGGGGTCGGTTTAGACAGGAAGATACAACCGGAATCAGACGGCACCGAATCCGGGAATTGTGAGCTTACGTTCCACCCGTTTCAGAACGAGTGTCGCAACCGACACCAGGGCCAGATAATAGAGCCCGACGACGAGAAATACCTCGGTGAAACGAAAAGTCTGGCTGGCAATGATCTTCCCCTGCCCGGTCAGTTCGACGCAGGTGACGACATAGGCCAGTGAGGAATACTTGATCAGATAAATCACCTCATTACCAATTCCCGGCAAGGCACGTCGCACTGCTTGCGGCACCACCACCCAGATCAAGGACTGTAGCGTCGAAAACCCCAGGGCTTGGGCTGCCAGAAACTGGCCACGTCGTGTGGCCTTTAGCCCCCCACGAATGTATTCCGACTGATACGACGCGGTGCAGAGGGTGAACCCAAGCACCGCCGCCGCATAGGGTTCCAAGTAAATGCCAATGTTGGGCAAACCGAAGTAAAGCACAAACAACTGGCAAACCAGCGGTGTGCCGCGAAACACCGCAACAAAGCCATCGCCGGTTCGCCGTAACCACGGCGGGCCATAGGTGCGGGCAGCGCCAAGAATGATCCCCAACAACAAGCCAAACCCCACCGAGGGCACGATCAGCTTGAGGCTCATCCAGATGCCTTGATTGAGAATGGGTACGACCTCGTCCCAGACAAACTGGAGCGGCTCCATCATCCTGTCCGCCCACTTTCAAACTCCGCAAGGTGGGAGCAGAAATCCAAGGTTCGACTGCCACATTCCATGTCCAGCAGCATTTCTGGCGTGCCTTGCTCAATCACCTGACCATCCTGCATGAACAGGATCTCGTCAGCCATTGACCGCACAAACCCCATTTGGTGCGTGGCCATAATCATGGTCATCCCGGAACGCGCCAGTTCACGGATCACCACCAAAACCTCACCGATCAGTTCCGGGTCCAACGCCGCTGTTGGTTCATCCAACAACATGACCTTTGGATCCATAGCTAACGCACGGGCAATCGATACCCGTTGTTTTTGCCCTCCTGACAACTCCGCCGGGTAAAGACGTTCCTTGTCAGCCAACCCCACACGATCAAGTTCGGCACGGGCACGAGTCTCTGCCTCGGTACGGGGCAGCTTCTTGACTTTACGCAACGCCAGAGAAACGTTGTCCAGGGCATTCAAATGATCAAACAGATTATAATCTTGGAAGATCATCCCCACCTGCTGGCGATAGGCATAAAGATCCCGACGCGAGTTCGGGTCGACCGCCTGGCCATCCAATAGAATGCATCCTGCGTCTGGAATGTGGAGGAAATTCAAGCATTGCAACAGCGTGCTTTTCCCGCCACCGGAAGGACCAATCAGCACCTTCATTTCGCCACGCCGCACCGAGAATGACACGCCGGAAAGGATGGACTTGCCGCCCAGCGTCTTGCTTAGGTTCTTGATCTCAAGGACCGGTGACGCGGTCATCAGCGTGCCTCCTGACTACCGAAACCTGGGACCGCAACACGGCGTTCCAGCATGCGGAGCGCACGCACGCCAACCCAGGTCAAAATGAAATAAATGCCACAAGCCGCCAGAGACAGCGCCAGATGCTGATAGGTTCGTGTGGCAACAAACTGCGTGCGGGCCATGATCTCGGTGGCTCCCAAAACGAAAGCCAGAGCCGAATCTTTAAGCAGAATTGAATACTCGTTGGACCACCCAGGCAACGACAAACGAAGTGCCTGCGGCAAGACGATGTAACGGACCGCCTGTGCATCGGAAAGCCCTAATGCACTGGCCGCACGGAACTGTCCCCGCGACAGGGACTGAATAGCCCCTCTGAAAATCTGCGATTGATAAGCCCCGCTCGCCATACCCAGAACCACTGTGGCCGAGGTCAACGCGCCAATATTCCATTCAAAAAGCTGAAACAGCCCAAAATAAAACAGAAACAGCAAGACCAGAATCGGCACACCACGAAAGAACCAGACATAAAGAGCAACCAAAGCACGCAACGGAGCTGGTCCATAAATCTGGGCCACCGCCATGGGTAACCCAATCACGAACCCCAACCCCATACCCCCTAAAACGGCGGCAATGGTCATCCCGGCTCCACCCAAGAGATAGGGAACTGCCTGGATTAAGACCTCAATCACATGATTCATACCTACCGCCGCCGCTCCGTCACACTACGTCCGTGCGCTGTTTATACCAGACGGAGGAAAAATCAAAGGCGCGGATGACGCCGCGCCTTCAATCTTCGCCAAAGTCAGTCGCCAGATCAGGGCTTGTACTTCGCCTTCAACTCTTCCCACTTTGGATCAGCTTGCAAAAGACGATAGCCCTCATTCAGCTTTTTCAGAATTTCGGGATTACCCTTGCGAACCGCACAACCGTAAGATTCGGCATAGCCCAGTTGACCCGCCACCTGAATCGGAAGACCATTCTTAATGGCGTCTTTGGCCGGGGCATCATTCATTCCAGCGGCATCAATACGGCCATTCACCACATCGCCAATCGCCATTTGCGCGGCACTGTACTGGCGCGTCGTGTAATTCCAGTCCTTATGAGATTTACGTGCCTCAGCCAGCCACTGTTCCTCAGCCGTTCCCTGCTGCAAACCAATGGTTTTCTTGCCGGTCAAGATCTGGTCAGCGGTCAGAGCAGACCCCGTCTTCACCACGAACACATTTTGGATTGCCCAATACGGGTTTGTGAAGTTGACCTGCTGAGCGCGTTTTTCGGTAATGCCCATTCCCGAGCAAATGAAGTCAATCTTCTTCGCCATCAGGCTAGGAATAATCCCTTCCCAAGCCACCGCGCGATGCGTCACCGCAAAGCCCATTTTATTGGCAATCCAGTCCACCGCCTCAACATCGAAGCCTTTGGCTTTACCATCGGTATCAATGAAGGCAAATGGCGGAAATGCCGCGTCAATACCGTTAATCAGGGTTTCGGCACGCGCCGAAGTGGCCGCCAGCGCCGTCACAG
>JAFGWD010000105.1 GCA_016937315.1 Rhodospirillaceae bacterium | reverse complement strand
GATCTGGTCCAAGAGAACGTACGGCGCGCCGCGAGCGGGGCGACGCCGCTGTCGCAGCACACCGTGGCGTATCTCCGCCTCCTCAAGGCGGAGGGCATCGAAGCACGAGTATTTTGCGATGTTGTCGAAGTGATCGACGAGGACTGGCAATTCGCGGCGGAATCCCTGTTAGGGCTATTTCGTGAGGCGGTTATTGTCGCCTCGCCACAGTTGTCACGGGCCAACGAGATCCTGTTCGCAAACCGCAACAGCAATGGCCTACATAAAATCAGGCTAGTGAAAACCAACCGTAGTGAGGAGGTTGACACGCGGTTGGACAAAGACAGCATTGCCACGGTTTTAGAAACCGATGATCCGCACGCGAAAGCCTTGATCTGTTCGCATTTGGGCGGGGTGAAGATGGTGAACACCCTAGTGGAACTGAACCGGGCCCATCGAGCTATCATGCGTGATGGTCGGGCCACGTCTGGCCTCGCCTATTCGGTCAACAGAAACATCGTGCATATCCTCGGGCGGAGGGACGGCTCTATCGCCCAATCGCTCTTGGAGGAGGCCCGTAGGCTTGAGGGCGAGATCGCACAAGTTGATGCCGAGGTAAGAATTTTGCGCCAAGCCCAGAGGCTCGGCGAGGCGCTTGGTTCCCTTGATATTGATCTGGATGCCGCAGTGTTCGAGTACGAGGAAAACCTGAGAGGGGAGCGCGACCTTGCGCGCCGAGAGCGTGCCGTGATGTCCGAGGAGGATGCCGCACTGACGGCCGAAATCACAGCCGTTGGCGAGGACATCGCCGAGTGGAAAAACACGATCGAAGAGACGAAAGAAGCTTGGGAGGCTGCCGTTGAGGCGAAGGGCGACGTGAAGGCCGCCGTCGAAGAAAAACGAAAGCAGATGCGACAGAGCGTCATCGCCAAGCGTGGTGCCGCGCACGGTTTCGCGGCATTTGATGCGGACTTGCGGACGGCGCTCCAGTGGGCGGACGATTCCGCTCCGCATTATTCTGAGACGCTTCCGCACGTGGGATGGTTCGGTGGCGGTTATCCGGTGAAGCACGATGCCTGGATAGCCGCCTGCAAGCCGCGTCTTGATCGAATCAACGACCGCGTAATGAACGCAGGCTCGGCAGCACGGCGGATGCTCGACGAATACCTTCGGCATTATGGCATAGAACGCCCGATGAACGACGAGATGCCGTACCGCGTCGATTATGATTGGGTGGTGCTTCAGGACACCAAACTCCGGCAGAACGAACTCCGCGAACATAAGGAAGAGGCCGAGAAAGCTGAGCGTGAGATGTATGTTGCGCTCACCGAGGATCTGTTGATTAACCTCAACGGCCGTTTCCAGAAGTTGGATATCCAGTTACGGACATTAAATTCTCAACTCCGCCGCCACAAATTTACCGGCCAATTTTATAGCTTTCGCAAGAAGCCTGACATGCGGTTTGATAGTCTGCGGCGCCTTGCGCTCGAGGTTGGAGCCAACCCGGATAAGGCTCAGGCTATCGTGGAGAATCGCAGTGATGACCCGATGATGCAGGCCGGGATGGCCGAACTCACCGGTTATCTGGAGAACGCCGGCGGCGAGGGGATGGAAGATTACCGGAACTACTTTGCCTTCGACCTTTACATGCACCCTGCGGATGCGGAGCCCGACGGGTCCATTGATATCGACGATGCGGAGGTGCGGAAACGAGGGCTGATCAGTCTCAGCGGCCGTGCAACCGTGGGGTCGGGTGGCGAGGGGCAGGCCCCTTTTTATGTGGCGATCGCGGCGTCCATGGCCTTGGCGTACTACCCCGGAGGTCACCCCCATGGGGAGCCATCTGGCATGGGGTTGGTGTTGTTTGACGAGGCATTCAACAAGCTTGATATCGTCACCACGCAATCTCTGATTCAGTTCTTTAAAGATCTCGGTCTTCAGCTCATCCTCGCTGCGCCCGAAGATAAGCGTCCGACTTTTACCGAAGTTCTTGACTGTATTGTGTCTGTGAATAAGGACCCGGTGCGGCAGGAGGTCTATCTGGATAGCGAGTATCCTTCGGAATATGCCCGCCAGCAGATTGCGGCCATCAATCCTGAACACATCGGGCTTGAGGGGTTCCGTAAGGTCCAGGAGGAACCCGTTGCCTGATGGGAGACAAGCCGCCGACGATATTCTCGGTCGTTTGCTGAGCCGCCTTGAGGTCAAGCCGGAGCGCTCTAACAGGCTCATCGAACGCGTCCCTGCGTGCTCGTTTCTGTACGAAGAAATGGAAGCGTTCAGAGCTCGGATCGAGGAAGCAGTCGCATGTGGCGCTGTTACTGCTGAAATGGGTCGAAACGAATGCCGGCACCTGGTGGAGAGGGTTATCCTTGCTGATCCCAGGAGACTCTACGAGCTGCTTGATCGGAGGCCGAGAGCATTGACCGCTCGTGAAGCTGCTGCGGCCGTTCGTGCTAAACTTCCTCCTACAGACTTTGCCCGAGTAGGGCAAGTTTTGGCCGATCTCGAAGCCGATTGGTGCGTTGGTCGGTCGTTGGGGCTTGGTATCGGCCCTGATGAGCCCGATGTCGTCTCCAGGTGCTTCAAGTCGGCTGCGGCATTGGCCAATGGGACTCTAGGCGAAATTGATCTCCGTACGTTCTCACGGCGCGTAACAGGCGATTCCAAATTTGTAGAAAAGAATATGGGGCGGGTTGTAGGGGTGTTGCGACATCTAATGGATATCCCAGACGAGTTTGCCCCTGAGGAAGCGCTTGCGTCTCTAGGCGTCGTGCGATTTCCGCAGCCTTGCTTAATCTCAGGTCCTGTTTCGTATCGCGGAATGTTGTTGCCAACGGATCCTTACATTGGCGTTTCCCCCGAGATGGTATCGGAGTTGGCTGCGGTTGGTTCACCGCCATGGATCCTTACCATAGAGAACTTAGCCAGTTTTAACCGCCAAGTCCGTGAGGCTCGTGGAGCTGGTATAGTTGTCTACACTGGTGGGTTTCCTAGCCCTGCAGTAGTTGCTTGCGTGAAAAAACTTGCTGTATCGTGCTCGTGTCCAGTGTTTCATTGGGGGGATATTGACGGCGGTGGTGTCCGGATCGCTCGATGTCTGGAGGTGGCTTTGATGCCGGTCGGCCGGAAGCTCGGTCTGCATCTTATGGCCCCGGAATTGGCAATCTCTCGAGGGGAAAATATTACACCGATAGAAATATTCAGAATAGATATGTCGCAAAGTGTCGTTGGCGGTCTGGTGCGTTTTCTTGCGTCCCCTGCGGCTTGTACATTGGAGCAAGAGGAAATGGATCCAACTCTTCCGATGGAAACTGCAATATGAGCAAAAATTCGTGCTCGCTCTTAATCTCTCATGCACGAAGCGCGCGTCATTGTGGGGTGAATGTGCCGTTTCTTGAGGTAATTGAGATCTTCTCCTGAGCTTAAGCGATGTATTAGCGAAAAGAGGAATAAGTGCTCTCACCGGATGAATTAGTTGCCGACACGAAAGCCATGTTCTTGACGGCTAGAGCCTATGGGGAGCCGTCTCCCAAGTTTCAGGGGTATCCTGGTGCAACAGAATTTTATTACCGTGTCTTGGAAAGACAGATGGAGCTCGTTGATGCCATTGACCGATTGCTCAGCAATGGCTTAGTCCAGGCGAGTCTCGCGCTGTTGCGGGTGATGCTTGAAAACGCAGCGATACTTGTGTGGGCGGCAAAAGACCCAGAGGTAAATCTTCAGAAATTTCAGAATTCGGAGAAGCCAAATGCCATTCCGAAGTTGCACGCGATAATGGGCGACATTGGGTGGTCGAGGGAGTATCGAGAAATTTATGGTAGTTTGCTGTCTTTATTTGTCCATCCTCGACCGTCGGGCTTGGACTTGTACAAGACGACGATGTGTGCGGAGAAGGGTTTTGTCCCAACGCCCTTGGTTGATACCTACATTTGTGAAAAGGAAGACAGTAAATTTGAGGTTTTCCATGTCTTTGCTGCGCCAGCAGGTACACTTATCGCAGATCATGGGCCGTTCATTTCCCTGAAGATGTATGATATTGCGTTGTCTTCCTTGACATTATGTCACGACGAATACCCGGAATCCTACCGGTGGTGGCCTGGTCGGACCATTTTGTGCTTCGATAAAATTGTTATGTCCGACGCAGATGCATCTTCCGTGCTGTGGCGGTCAGTCCGCTCAAGCCTCGCAACGGTACGCGTCGAAGGAAAGATCTATGGGGACGCAGTATCTGAAGATGTCTCTTAGGGCCAGGACCCATAAAAGGGGTTTTCCGAGCAGGTTGTTTGTGCATCGGAAATGGCAACCTCAATGACGGTTTGGGCGCATGAAAATTTATATACACCTCACCCAAAACCTCGGTCGTGCCGCTATTAACCTGTTCGCGGCACTGATTTTGCCACGTCGTCAAACGAGGTTGTCGTTGCGATCGGGCCAAATTTTGCATGACGCCAGAAATAATCTCTTTTAGTATCAATTAGATATTTTGCAGAATGTGGCAAGTTTTGCTGCGTTTCATAATTATATGTATTATGAAGCGCAGCAAAACTTGGCCTAGCGCAGCATAATCCGCCTCAAACGCAGCCCAAACCTGCCGCTCTCCCACACGGAGCGGCAGGTTTTTTGTTTGTGGGGGGGCTTGGGACCAGGTCACTCGGCGACGCATCCGCCGAGGTGTCTTCCGCAAACTTAACCGATTGCCTGTATCACCTGAATGAGCCGATACACTGGGTGCCTCAGCCATGTGAATGGTCCCTTGTCTACGCCCGCGAAATGTCAGCGCGTTTTGCCCTGCCGTCAACGGTATCTTTCCCACTGGTTGTTGACGATTTGGTGGAATGCGGTGTTTCGCGAAGCAAAAACAAGGGGGATCCGACGGTTATTCCGATCGAATGTTTCACCCTATTTCGTCTCTAAAAAATGGTGGCGCGTCGTGTTGGCGATACGCACCAAGGCCAGCATGACCGGGACCTCAACCAGTACGCCCACCACAGTTGCCAGGGCCGCGCCGGATTGCAGGCCAAACAGAGAAATGGCCACCGCCACCGCCAATTCAAAGAAGTTGCTGGCACCGATCATGCCCGCTGGGGCAGCGACATTGTGCGGGACTTTCCAGGCTTTACTCCAGCCATAGGCTATAAAAAAGATCAGGAATGTCTGAATGGTCAGTGGAATGGCAATCAGCACGATATGCAGCGGATTGGCGATGATCACATCACCTTGGAACGCAAAGAGCAGGATCAGGGTGATAATCAGGCCGACAGGAGTCGCGGGTGCCAGACGCTTCATGAAGACATTGTTGAACCACTCAATGCCGCGCCGCTTAATGACCGCCCGGCGTGTCAGGTAACCGGCACCCAGCGGAATGACGATGTACAGTATGACAGACAAGATGACGGTATCCCAGGGCACCTGGATATTTGATATACCAAGGAGAAAAATCACAATGGGAGCAAAAGCAAAGAGCATGATCAGATCGTTCAAAGCAACCTGCACCAGAGTGTAGGCAGCATCACCGCGCGTAAGGTAGCTCCATACAAAAACCATTGCCGTACACGGGGCCGCGCCAAGCAGAATCGCGCCAGCCAAGTATTCCCTGGCCTTATCGGCAGGAATGAGGGGCGCGAATACCACCATCAGAAAAAACCAAGCAATAGCAAACATGGTGAACGGCTTGATAAGCCAGTTGACAGCCGTCGTAATAATCAATCCCTTGGGTTGGCGGCGCACACCGAGAATCGAAGTGAAGTCGATTTGCAGCATCATCGGGAAGATCATTGCCCAGATCAGCAAAGCGACTGGAATGGATACCTGGGCGTATTCGAAGCGAGAAAGGGTTTGCGGAACGCTGGGCGCAAATTGACCCAGCAGGATTCCGGCGACAATCGCCAGTGCCACCCATAGTGAGAGAAAACGCTCGAACAAACCCATGCCCGCTGCGGGGCTTGGTGGCTGTGCATTTGGCTTTGTGTTCATGCCGCAAATCCCATGCAAATCAGTATGATTTAACCGTCCAAGATCGGTTGACGTCATGAAAGGCATCTTGCCCGTTCTGCTGTTTTGCTAACGGCAGATGACGAATAACGTCCCATTTTCTTGACGACGTGTTCGGTGCAGCCAATCAATCCGGGACATGTTCATCGGGCCGCGTCCGCCGAGGATTTTGCGGTCGCGCCCTCAAGTTGACCAATGTCGCGCAGGCGGCTGGACAGAGCGAGGCGGTCGATTTTTTCGATCGGTAGGGCGACGAACACCGAGATGCGATTTTTGAGGTAGCGGAATGCGGTGACGAACGCCGCTTCCTTTTGGATGTCGGTGCCGTCTACCGCCGCAGGGGCCTCAATTCCCCAGTGAGCGGTCATCGGGTGGCCTGGCCAGATCGGGCAAGTCTCTCCGGCTGCGTTGTCGCAAACGGTGAAGACGAAATCAATTTGGGGCGCGTTGGGGCCGGAGAACTCGTCCCAG
>JAFGWD010000104.1 GCA_016937315.1 Rhodospirillaceae bacterium | reverse complement strand
CATGAGCGCCATCATAAACCGGCTTGTTTCTCTACGCCATACACTGCTTTGGCCTTGACAGAGGGGAAACTTCACCGGATTTTCGCGCCACGTTTGTGAACTCAGGAGGACACTGCCCTTGATCCCGCGCTATTCGCGTCCCGCCATGACCGCCATCTGGCAACCGGAAAATCGTTTTCACATCTGGTACTTGATCGAAGCGCATGCCTGCGATGCACAGGCCGCCTTGGGCGTGATCCCAGATTCCGCCGCGAAAACCGTGTGGGAGAAAGGCAACCTGCCCTACACACCCGCACGTGTCACCCGCATCGACGCCATTGAAGCCGAAGTCAAACACGACGTCATCGCCTTTCTGACCGAGCTTTCCGAGCACATCGGCGACGACTCCCGTTTTGTGCACCAGGGCATGACCTCGTCGGATGTTTTGGACACCTGCCTCGCGGTACAATTGACCCAAGCCGCCGACATCTTGCTGGCCGATATCGACGCCTTATTGACCGCATGCAAACGCCGCGCTTATGAAACCAAGGACCTGGTGTGCATGGGCCGTAGCCACGGCATTCATGCCGAACCGGTCACCATAGGCCTAAAATTCGCGGGCTTTCATGCTGAATTCCAGCGTGCCAAGACCCGTCTCTTGGCCGCCAAAGACGATGTCGCGACCTGCGCGATTTCCGGTGCCGTCGGTACCTTTGCCAACATTGACCCCGCCGTAGAGGCACACGTCGCACAGAAACTGGGGTTGGGCATTGAGCCTCTCTCCACCCAGGTTATTCCCCGTGACCGTCACGCACAGTTCTTTGCAACGCTTGGCGTGATTGCCAGTTCCGTGGAACGTGTCGCCACCGAGATTCGGCACTTGCAACGCACCGAAGTGCGCGAAGTCGAGGAATACTTCTCGCCGGGGCAAAAAGGCTCGTCCGCGATGCCGCACAAACGCAACCCGGTTCTGACCGAAAACCTGTGCGGTCTCGCTCGTATGGTGCGGAGCTATGCCCTGCCTGCCATGGAAAATGTTGCCCTTTGGCACGAACGCGACATCTCGCACTCCTCGGTGGAACGGATGATCGGTCCCGATGCCACCATCACCTTGGACTTTGCATTGGCCCGTTTGACCAGCGTCATCGACAAACTGGTAATTTATCCCGATGCCGTGGACAAGAACCTGAACCAATTGGGTGGATTGATCTTCTCGCAACGGGTTCTGCTGGCGCTGACTCAGGCTGGCGTCAGCCGGGAAGACAGCTACCGCATTGTGCAGAGAAACGCCATGCGCGTCTGGGCCGGCGAAGGCCGCTTCCTGGATTTCCTGAAAGGCGATGCCGATGTGGCATCACGCCTGGATGAAGCGACCTTGGACGGCATCTTCGACATGGCCTACCACACCAAACACGTGGATACGATCTTCGCCCGCGTTTTTGGTTAAAAAAAACTTAGGGTCTCGGGGCAGAATCAATCTCTACCTTCAGCAAGTCCAAAGCCTCTCTGATGGGAATGAAGAGATTGAGCCCAACCTGAGATCCTCCAATCTCCCAGCCCGCAACCGAGATACCAACAACGTTGCCCCGGCTATTGAGCAGCGGGCCACCGCTGTTGCCGCCTGAGATCGCAACATCCGACTGAATGTAGGAAATGACCCGCCCCCCACGCCTTTCATTGCGAAAGGCACTGACCACGCCTTTGGTGATCGTGGACTGCAAACCAAGATTATGCGGCGTACCCACAGCATAGATATCGTCAAGTTGTGTAAGCGAATCCCTTACCTCCACGGGCAAGGGATGTAGCATCTGGATCGGTGCCTTGAACAATGCCACGTCACGAATTTTATCCACGCGGAGCACTTCGGCTTCGACCTCAATCCCAGAGCGCAGGCGAATCACCACAGTTTTTGACTGCCCCACCACATGGGCATTGGTCAGGCCATAGCCATCGTAACCAATGAAGAAACCACTCCCATGGCCACCAGAGAGGCGAATCGTTACCACCGCGTCCAATACGTCGCTGATATATCCCTTCATCGCACGCGTTGAGACACGCGCCCCCCGCATATGCAAGACGTTCGTCTGCGGCTTGGACAATGTTCCAGTCTCAGCCGTCGCTTCTTTCTTCCCTACGATAAGATCATGAAACGCGGGATCAGCGGCCAAATTGGCTGTTGCCGCAGAAAATGCGCCCAGAAAGGCTTGTGATACCCCCGATCCAGACGGCGTATCCTCATGACCTCGCCCTTCGCTGTTCAGCTTGGCAACGATACGATTTTCGGTGGTCGAATAGACCTCCCATTCCACCTTGACATACATCTCACCCATATCTCTTCCGGTCAGACGTCCTGTCCAAAAATCGTACTCGTTGCACAAATTGCCCCGCACATCCAAAAGACGCGCACCAAGTCTGTATTGTGCACGAGATATATCTTTGCCGCGCTCAAAAATCCGGCGAGGATCCCCAACCACGGAATATCCGGCCCCTTCCATGGTGTCGAAAAAAGCCTCGCCCAACTCCCCTGACCAGTCAGCCTTAATGCGGCCACCCCACTCCAACGACTCCATGTGGCCTCCGCGACAGCTAAACGACGACGGCCCGCCGTAGGTCGGAAAGGCCGCAATCTTGGTGCCTCGTGGAATTTTCGAACTTCCTCCGGCGAAGGCAATGGACGCCGTTTCCGTCCCAGTGGGAATCTCCAAGGGGGACAATGTTGCAACTTGCGGTATATCCATTGGACCCTGACACGCAGCAACGCTCAACGCGGCTACCGCAGCCGCTATTGTCTTTATCCACACCATGTGCAACCCCTCCCCCTTTGATCAGGGGCAGTGTGCCGCAACTCACTCTTCACGGCAAGAATGCCAGGACGGAAAATTTACACGGGAAACACAACAGATCCCGCATCGCACGGTGCGGGATCTGTCAAAGCATCCAAGAAAAGCATGGTCACTCTGCGTGCTGAGTCTTGCGCGAACCGACTGCGGCCAAGAACAAATCCCCAAACCGGAACGATCCACCGGAAACCAAATCTT
>JAFGWD010000103.1 GCA_016937315.1 Rhodospirillaceae bacterium | reverse complement strand
TGCTTCTCCGCCTCCGGAGCCGCCACAGGCATATCCGAAAACGATGCTGTCGCTCCCGGTGCAGGCGACACAATAGGAGCAGTAGACGACGCAGCCCCGACGGCAACATTCGGCGGCGGCTCGTTACGCAACGGACGGACGACCGAGACATCAGACCGGGCACCATCGGCATAGTCATGCCCCGCATCGGCCGAAAGCCCCTGCGGCAAGGTTCCCTGATCGGCAGCATCCTCGGCAGGCAACGCAATCTGCTGCGGTTTTGGCGCATCATCACCGAACCAGTTTACCGGATTGTAAGAGCTGGAACACCCTGCCAGCAGAAGCCCGAGGGCTCCGACGAAACCGACGGACAGCGCACGTGCACGCCTTTTCATTCCGGCACCTTCAAAACCTTCCGCCACGATCTGCATCGTCCCTCGTTCCTTATGCCTCGCGGACAAATAGACGGCAGAGACGAGAACGACCCCGTGCCCCTTTGTGATCGCAACGACGACCACCCCGCCTATTTTTCAATTCCGGCTATTCATATAGCATCAAAACCGAAACAGGTGAAATCCGAAACGCGGTTAAGGCCTTCACAACCCCATCAAATTCCGTTTTCGGTCTTATACTGACGCGCCAATTCAACATAAGCCCACGCATGGGGCGCGAAGCCTTCGATTTCTTCTTCCGTCAGATTACGTAAGAAACGCGCCGGAGACCCCGCCCACAATTGCCCAGACGGCACACGCTTGCCTTGGGTCAACAAGGCTCCGGCCCCCAGCATGCCTGCCTTCTCGACCACCGCGCCATCCAAAACCGTCGCGCCCATACCGACAAAGGCCCGATCTTCCAATGTGCATCCGTGTAAAATCGCCCCATGGCCCACCGTCACATCGTCACCGATGATGGTTGGCGCATTGCGGCTCAAGTGCACCATGGTGCCGTCTTGAATGTTGGAGCGTTTGCCGATGCGGATAACATCGACATCCCCCCGAAGCACGCAACTAAACCAGATATTGGAGTCCTCGCCAATCACCACATCACCCAGCACCGAAGCCCCCGGCGCGACAAAGACGGAACCATGGATCTCGGGGGATACCCCCTTGTACGGTAGAATGATCGGAGTCATCGAAACCCTCTTACACACCAAAGAAATATTGACATGGAGACACGGCCACCCAACGGCCGCTCATGGGAACATCGGCACCTGCGCCAACCCCATGGTCTCCGGAAAGCCCAGCATGACATTCATGTTCTGAATCGCCTGCCCTGAAGCCCCTTTGACCAGATTATCAATGACCGAGACCACAATCGCCCACCCCGGACGACGGTCTGCCGCAACTCCCATCAGGGCCAGGTTAGACCCACGCACATGGCGGGTGTGCGGCACTTGGCCTTCGGGTAAAACCCGCACAAACGCTTCTCCCGCATATCGCTTAGCTAGGCACGCCTGCAAATCAGCGGACGTCACCCCGTTTTCCAACCGTACATAGATGGTAGACAAAATCCCCCGGTTCATCGGCATCAGATGCGGCGTAAAGGTCGCCACAACCTCCGCGCCAAACGCACGGCTCAACCCCTGATCAATTTCCGGTGCATGTCGATGGGACGCCAAGCCATACGCATGAATGCCTTCAGCAACTTCGGCATAAAGCGAACCTTCCTTCGCGGCACGTCCCGCCCCGGACACACCGGATTTGGCATCAATAATGATCGGATCGGCCCCAATCAGGCGTGCTTCCAGCAACGGAATCAACGGCAGTTGTGCACTGGTCGGATAACAACCGGGATTGGCAACCAAACGTGCGGAAGCAATTTCGGCACGTGCCAGTTCGGTCAGTCCGTAGACGGCCTCGGACTGCAAATCAGGGGCCTGATGTGCGTGCCCGTACCACTGGGCGTACACATCGACATCATCCAAACGGAAGTCCGCCGATAAATCGCAAACCTTCATGTCACGGGGCAACTTGGCGATGATCTCTTGCGTGGTTCCATGCGGCAATGCACAAAAAACGAAATCAATCACAGACAAGTCCAACGCATCCAGCGACACCAAATCCGGTAAATCCAGGCCAGCAAGATGCGGGAAAACCGACGCCATCGCCTGCCCCGCCTTGCGGTCCGCCGTCAACGCTGTCAATCGGACGCGTGGGTGCAAGGCCAGCATCCTGATCAACTCTGCCCCGGTATACCCGCTGGCTCCCAAAATCGCCACGTTGGCTACATCCGCCATCGCCTGCCCCTTTCACAACCCGCTACGCTCCATCGCGCCGCACCACATTAGAAAAACCCCGCCCCCTTCGCAACCGGCGACACCAATGAAAAGAAAAAAGACCACCTTCCCCCTGATGGATCACGCAATCTCTACACAGTTGCGCCCTTTGCCTTTCGCCCGATACATCGCTTCATCCGCATGCCTCAACATGGTGTCCAAGTCTCGTCCGACGCCGTGGCAAACACCAAAACTGGCCGTCACGGAGATTCCCACATCATCATGGAGAATGGTCTCTGATTCGATAGCCATCCGCAGCCTGTCAAAAAACGGCACCACCCCCTCGCTATCCATGCCTTCTGCAAGGACCACAAACTCTTCGCCCCCAAAGCGAGACACAATATCGCCCTGCCGACACAAGCGGCACAAAACCCCCGACACCCGCCTCAAAACCGCATCGCCCGCACCGTGCCCATGGGTGTCATTGATGTCCTTGAAGTGATCCACATCAACCATCGCCACAGTCAAGGGCACGGCCTCCCGCATAGCACGAGCGGTTACGGCACGCCCCGCCTCGAACAGGAAACGCCGGTTGTGGATTCCCGTCAACGAGTCCCGAATGGATGCGTCCGTTAACCGCCGCACCATGTCCAGCATACGAATGTTCTGCATCACCCGGCAGAAGAATTCCTCCCTCAGGAACGGCTTGTTAATGAAATCATTGGCACCGAACTTAATGAATTTGGCGGACAGTGCACTTCCGCCACCAGAAGACACACCGATGATTGCCAAACGATCCAGATCATATTCGGCACGAATGCGCCGCACCATTTCAACACCATCGACATGCGGCATGTGGTAATCGGTAATCACCATCCGGGTGTCTGGATTGGCCTTCAACACGGCCAGTCCCTCGGCACCGTCTGCAGCTTCAACGACTTGGAACTGATAGCTTTTCAGAAGGCTAGACATGTAATGACGGGCAGGAAGCGAATCATCAACCACCAGAACCTTGGTGCCTTGGTTGTGGTGGAGTTGTTCCACCAACGCCATCAGGTATTCCAGGCTCGACGGCGTATCCTTAACCACGTAATCAATGACGTTCTGCGACAACATACGTTCACGCAGGTCTTCCGAAAACACACTGGTAAACACGATGCAGGGGATCTTCTGCCTCAACAACCAATCCACGGCCTCGCCATCCTGAGCATCGGGCAGAACGATATCGACCAAGGCGAGTTGGAAAGCACCGTCGGCATGCTCCACGCACGCCTTGGTTTCGGCCAGAGTCTCCGCCGTTACGACATGAGCATCAATACGCTTGGAGACGCGCCGACTCACGAGGTTCCGAAAGAATTTCGAATCCTCAACGACCAGGATACGCGACTTCTCCATCATGCTATTTTCCAGAATCATGCGGACACACCAGCACACGCACCATCCCCTGGTGCACACAAACGTTCGACAGACAGCAACGTATACGTCTTTTTGCCACCCAACCACCCCAGCCGCAAAGGGTGCAAACTCAATGTCTCAACGAGCCCAAAGAGGGGACACCATAAGGCACGCTTTGTTTTCTCCCAACACAAAAAAGGACCCGGGAGAACCGGGTCCTTTGCATCGTATCCGTAACGGAAAACGTCTTAGCGCTTCGAGAACTGGAAGCTGCGGCGAGCCTTAGCCTTACCGTACTTCTTACGTTCAACAACACGCGAATCGCGGGTCAGGAAACCGCTTTTCTTCAAGGCGGGGCGAAGCTCCGGCTCAAAGAGATTTAAGGCCACACTGATACCGTGACGCACCGCACCAGCCTGTCCGGACAAGCCACCACCTTTGACCGTGCAGGTCACGTCGAACTGACGCTCACGATTGGTGACGACGAACGGCTGATTGATCACCATACGCAACACCGGACGCTGGAAATAATCCAGGATATCCCGACCATTGACGGTGATTTTACCGCTGCCAGCCTTAACCCAGACACGGGCAATCGCATTTTTGCGCTTGCCCGTGGCATAGGAACGGCCCTGCGCGTCGCGCTTCGGCTCAACCTTGGCCGGAGCCTCGATTTCCGGGGTTTGCAGCACCTCGAGGGACTTCAAATCATCGGCCATGGAGTTACACGCTCCTCTTGTTCTTCGGGTTCAACGCCGCGACGTCGAAAATCACCGGCTGCTGCGCTTCATGCGGATGCGCGGCACCGGGATACACCCGCAGCTTCTTCAACTGGGCGCGGCCCATAGGCCCCTTCGGCACCATGCGCTGCACCGCTTTTTCGATGACGCGCTCCGGGTTCTTGCCTTCAAGGATCTGACCGATGGTGCGATCCTTGATGCCGCCCGGATATCCAGTGTGCCAGAAAAACCGCTTATCGGTCAGCTTACGACCCGTCAGCTTTACTTTTTCGGCGTTCACGACGATGACATGATCACCGCAATCAATATGCGGCGTATACATCGGCTTGTGCTTCCCCCGCAGAAGGTTCGCGATAATGACCGCCAGACGGCCAAGGACAATGTCCTCGGCATCAATCAGGAGCCACTTGCGCTCAACTTCGGAAGGCTTGGCGGAATAGGTCTTCATCACACCATCCGTCTGGTTCTGAGTCCATTTGTCGTCGGTCGGAGCACCACGCTCCAGGCCGTCAAGGCTGCGGAGTATGCCACAGAAACCCTCTGTGTCAACTTTGATTTTTCTATATATCTCAATATGTTATAGCACGGTATTCTAATACCTCTAACATAATCAATATAAATCAATGAATTACGTGCATTTCAGAAACACCAAACACATTGCCAATCTGCGAACATCTTTAACGGCGCTTTGCATTTCGCAATGCCAATCCAATCCAATCCCCAAAAATGGTGAGTATATTCATTTATAATCAATTACTTAGAATCATAACGACAGTTGGCATAATGCATGCTTCGCTCATCCCGACATAAAAAAGGCAGCACCGGGAGAGAATAATGAGTGGAAAAATCGCAATCAGCCAAAGTCACCACATCCATGGAACGTTTGGCGAAACTTTCTCATCCCGCGACATCTATCGCTTTGGCCTCTCCATCGGCGTCACCATAGCCAAAGGCCCACATCGTAAAATAGTCGTCGCTTCGGATCGACGCATCCTTAACCGCACCCATGTCCACTTAATTATTGGCGGACTGCAAGGCGCAGACTGCGACGTGATTTTTCTCGGCTGCGCCCCCTACCCCATGCTCGCTTATGCCTGTCGCACCCTCAACACCCCCCATGCATTAATGGTGACCTCCGCCGAAACCGATGAAAACACCATCGGT
This sequence comes from Rhodospirillaceae bacterium, assembly GCA_016937315.1. Lineage (GTDB taxonomy): Bacteria > Pseudomonadota > Alphaproteobacteria > Rhodospirillales > Rhodospirillaceae > Oleispirillum. The sequence continues at coordinate 2,955 of JAFGWD010000103.1, read as the reverse complement.
TTTCGCCTCACGCTTGATCAACACCCAGTCGCCAGTTTTGAATTGAAGGCCGCCTTTGAAGCCAGTTGCAACGCCCAGTTCGATGCCATTGCCGGCAATGGACGGTTGACCGAGATTGACATCGAACCTGGCTACCTGCGTTGGTTAATGCACGGCACCCGGCCCGCCACTGACTCTTTCTCCGTGCTCTGGGATGCAGGAAATGGGGCCACCTCCGACATCGTGACCAGCCTTGCAGCGATGCTGCCGGGGCGACATGTGGTCATCAACCAGGGCATCGAACCAACACTTACCGCACGCAACATCGAAATGGCAATCAGAGACCTTGGGGATACGGTGACCAATGGAGGATTCGACCTTGGCATTGGATTTTCCGGCGACGGAGTGGGCTTGATCATGGTTGACAATTTGGGCGAACCCATTCGCGAAGGGCATCGCCTGCATATCCTGTCCAGCCGACGCGGACGCCAACCCATCGCGGGCAATGGCCTTCTCGCCTCCCGACGTAAGGCCCGCAGCGACATCATCAAGCACGCCTTAAAAATCATGCAGGCGATTACCGAAAGCGGGCGTTCCGCCTCAGCCCTTCGCATGGAAGCCGACACGCGTCCCATGCCCTTGGGCAAGGGCTCCGTTCACCCCATGCAACCGAATGGCACGATGCCATGCAGCCCGTCGATTCCTCACAACAAGGAATAGACATAAAGGCCAACGCTGCACGCAACGGCAGCAACCTTGAACCCAACCTCACGGCAAGGCATGATAACAGCACATAACACGATCCGGAGACCATCATGCCTGCCTCTTCCTCCACACACTCGGACGCCACCCTCCGTGACATTCTGACCTCAGTTCGCACCATCGCCTTGGTTGGCGCGTCGGCCAACCCCCACCGCCCCAGTTACGAAGTCATGGAATTCCTTCAAGGACGGGGATACCGCGTGATCCCCGTCAACCCCGGGCTCGCTGGACAAACGCTGTTGGGAGAAACCGTTCACGCATCCGTATCCGGAATCGATGAACCCGTAGACATGGTGGATATTTTTCGCAACAGTTCCGACGCGGGTCCTCTGGTCGATGCTGCGATGAAGATTGGTGCACGCGTTGCCTGGATGCAGATCGGTGTCACCAACCCAGAAGCAGCCAAGCGCGGCGAGGCAGCGGGGCTGACGGTCATTATGGACCGTTGTCCAAAAATCGAGATCATCCGCCTGGGATTGCAACCCTAACCACAGCCCCTTTGACCGGAGAACCACGCATGAGCTTCGCCGCCGTCTTGGGTATTGCCTTGGTCATTGGTACATCGATCATCTTAGGAATCGCACTGATTTCCTACATGTCGTCTCTGGCGAAAAGCGCTTATGAGATGAAGGTGGAGATGCGTAAAGACCTGGACAGCGGCATCAAACGCGTCGAAGCCGAAATGATCAAACAAACCAAATGGGCACGCGGCGACCTAATGGCGGAGGTTGAACGCACCCGCGCCGTCATGCTGGAAGACCTCGCAAAACGACAAAAAGACATCCAAGCGGCAGTCGAAGCCTCCACCCTGCAACGAGAAACCGCATGGACCACGGAGCGCCAAGAAATGACCGAGACCATCACGCAATTGACCGAGCGCATTGAGGTCTTGGAAAAACGCACCCGACCGCGCAGCCGCATGACAGAACCCACGGCAGAAACCACAGCGACAGAACCAACGACAGAGGAAGCTGCGCCGCCCCTTCCTGAGGCCACGCCGCCACCATTGCCCGACTTCACGCGGGAAGCCACAGCGGTCAGCGGCGGTGCCCCCTTGGCTGGCTTCCTCCGCCGCTAATCACCGACCCAGCACCTCCCCCGCCCGAACGGCCCCCGGTTTCCTGGGAGCCTCTTTGTTTGTTTGGACTTTGTCTTAGGACGTAACCTCGGCCCCACGCCCACCATGGCGGACGGACCATTCCACGGGATCGTGCAGGAACGCACGGACTTCCTGGATGGCGTCTTTCGAGAAATAGCCACCGTCTTCAGCGGCTTCCAAGACGTCCCACCATGTGGCGAGGTAATGCAGGGTGACGCCGCTTTCTTCCAAAAGCTTCAAGGCACCGGGGAACACGCCGTAGAAAAAGACCACCAGGGCATGGGCGCATTGCAGATCGGCATCACGCAGAGCGTTGACAAAGTTGATCTTGCTGGCGCCGTCGGTAGCCAAATCTTCGACCAGAAGAACCCGTTGGTTGGAGCGGGGGTCGCCTTCGATCTGGGCGTTACGCCCGAAGCCCTTCGCCTTTTTTCGGACGTAGAGCATGGGCAATTCCATGCTGTCGGCCAGCCATGCGGCATAGGGAATGCCAGCAGTCTCACCGCCTGCGATGGCATCCAGAGATTCGAAACCGATGCGGCGTGCCACGGTCAGGCGGGCTTGCTCGGTAATTTCCTTGCGGGCACGCGGGAAGGAAATCACCTTGCGGCAATCAATGTAAACCGGGCTCACCCAACCGGAGGTCAGCGTGTAAGGGTCCTCGGGGCGGAAGTTGACGGCGCCGATTTCCATCAGGATACGCGCAACGGTCTGGCCTGTCCGTCGTTGATCGGAGGTGCGGGACGCGGTGGACATCTGTCTTCCTTTTTTTTCGTCGGGCGATGAATGCGGAAGATTGGGTTTTAAGACGAAGCGGTGCCGCTGACAATGGGTTTGGCGGTGATCGTGTGTTGCTTCCGCGCCCGCGTATGACGGGCGGGCCGATATACGGCTTTTTTTCACGCCTGAAAAGAGCTATCGCTGACGCAGTAAAATGAATAGCGGCGAGATGGTTCTCGCGCGTTGAAGCAGGGGAAGGGGCGACTCCGGTGCAAGAGATCTGGGTTTTGATCGACGACCGTGCGGGGAATACGGCACAGTCCGTGGGAGTCGCCGAGGCCGTGGGGGCACCCTTCATCGAGAAATCGATTGCCTATCATGCGACAGTGCGTTTG
>JAFGWD010000102.1 GCA_016937315.1 Rhodospirillaceae bacterium | reverse complement strand
GAAAAGGGCTTTGCCCTACGCGGGCGCAACCCGGATGTCCTGACCTGTATCGCGAACCTGTCGAACGATGAGGTGTTCACCCCGCCAGAATTCGCCAACCGGATGCTGGACACCGTGTCATCCTCCTGGGCGGCAGATCATGATGGTGCAGATATCTGGGCTGACCAGACTGTCAAATTCCTCGATCCCTTCACAAAGTCAGGTGTGTTCCTGCGGGAAATCACAAAACGACTGATCATGGGGTTGGAAAGCGAGATTCCGAACCTTCAGGAGCGGGTGGACCACATCCTGACCCAGCAAGTCTTTGGCATTGGGACCACCCAACTAACAAGCTTGATGGCGCGGCGCAGCGTCTATTGCTCGAAGTTCGCTAACGGAAAACACTCCGTGACGCGCCGGTTCAACAGCGAAACCGGAAACATCTGGTTCGAGCGGACAGAGCACACTTGGACCCCGCAAGATAAGTGCAAATATTGCGGGGCCAGTAAGGCGACGCTGGACCGGGGCGAAGACCGCGAATCCCACGCGTATGCGTTCATACATACAGACAACATCAAGACTCGGATCGCCGAGCTGTTTGGAGGCGACATGCAATTCGATGTAATCATAGGTAATCCGCCATATCAGTTGGATGATGGCGGTCACGGGACAAGCGCTGCTCCAATCTATCAGAAGTTTGTTGAGCAAGCCAAAAATCTTGAACCACGCTATTTGACCATGGTTATCCCGTCTCGATGGTTTTCAGGTGGAAAGGGTCTGGATGACTTCCGAGAATCCATGCTCTCAGATAATCGTCTTCGGTCCATCGACGATTTTCTAAGCGCTGCAGACGTATTCCCAGGGGTCGGTTTGAAAGGGGGCGTGTGCTATTTCCTTTGGAACAATAATAATCCAGGCCCATGTCGAGTATCCACTAACTTTAAGGATTGGCCGGTTTCAACGGCAACTAGGCCTTTGCTGGAATCTGGAGCAGATGTATTCATCCGCTTCAATGAAGGGGTTTCTATTCTTCATAAAGTATTGGAGGTTGAAACCGGTCAAGACGCTGTGCTCTCGCTGCCAGAGGACAAAAGGTTCGACAGATTGGTTAGCTCTAGAAAGCCTTTTGGACTGGAAACAACGTTTAAGGGAAAGAAGACCGGCGACACAGATGATGTGAAAATTTATCAGAACGGCGGCACTGGATACGTTGCACGAAGCAACATCCCAAACGGATTGCAGTACATCGACAAATGGAAAGTTTATACTGGGCGAGCTGCACCGGGAACGGGAAATCGTGACACCTACCCTCATCGCATTATCAGCACACCATTTATTGGTGAGCCAGCAACAATTTCGTCCGAAACTTATTTGTGTATTGGGCCATTGGAAACAAAGGATGAGGCTGAAAGCGTTCTCTCCTACTTGTCCTGCCGATTGACCCGGTTTCTCATCCTCTTGCACAAGCCATCACAGGACACCACGCGCAAAGTCTACACCTTCGTACCGACACAGGATTGGACGAAAATTTGGACAGATCAGGACCTCTACGCGAAGTACGATCTTTCAGACGATGAAATTGCTTTCATTGAAAAAATTGTCCGCCCCATGGATTTGGTAGGTAACCTGTTTGGTGAAGTAGCTGTTGAAGACGGTGACGATGCATAAGCCCACCATCGACGACATCCTCTCCCCAAAACCGGATGCGCGGCCCCGCATTTATGCTTATTCCATCGCGGATGAGGCCCATGAAGGCTTGCTGAAGGTCGGACAGACCACACGGGATGTGAAGCGGCGGGTGGCCGAACAATTGCGCACGGCAGCGATCATCAATTTCCGGATTGAGCTGGATGAACCCGCTGAACGCGATGATGGCACCATCTTTACCGACCATGATGTGCGCGCCGCGCTGATCCGTAAGGGGATCGAGAACACAAGCCTGGAATGGATGCGCTGCACCCTGGCCGATGTCCATACTGTGCTGACAGAGCTGCGCACCGGCCTGCGGTTCAGTGGCACGCACCATCAAACCTTCCCCATGCGCCGAGAACAGGCAGAGGCTGTCAGACAAACCCACGCCTACTATCATTCCCGGTGGGAAGAGGACATGCACGCCGTTCCACGCTTCTTGTGGAACGCCAAAATGCGCTTCGGCAAGACATTCACCTCATATCAGCTCGCCAAGAAGATGGGGGCGAAACGCGTGCTGGTGGTAACCTTCAAGCCAGCCGTCGAAGACGCCTGGCAAAGCGATCTGGAAAACCACGCAGATTTTGACGGCTGGCAGTATCTGTCAGTCAAGACCGGCGGCGACCCGACACAGATCGACCGAAACAAACCGGTCGTCTATTTTGGCTCGTTTCAGGACCTACTGGGCCGCGATGCACGCGGCAACATCAAGGCCAAGAACGAATGGCTCCACACCGAAAACTGGGATCTCGTGGTCTTTGACGAATACCATTTCGGCGCATGGCGCGAGACAGCGAAAGAGTTGTTCGCAGGGGAAGAAGATGAGATCGCCCGCGAGGAAGCCCGGCTTGAAGACGCCAAAAAGCTGAAGGACCGGATCGCGGACCTGCAAGAGCCGCTGGAACCAGAAACTGAGTTTCTGCCGATCACGACAAAGGCTTATCTCTATCTGTCAGGGACTCCATTTAAGGCCTTGTCCACGGGCGAGTTCATCGAAGAACAGATTTTCAACTGGACCTACACCGACGAGCAACGGGCAAAAGCTGCCTTTGCTGCCGCTCACCCAGACCAGTGGAATCCTTACGGTTCCCTTCCGCAGATGCGGCTGTTGACCTATCAGATGCCCGACGAGCTGCTGGCTATTGCCAGCGCGGGAGAGTTTGACGAGTTCGATCTGAACGAGTTCTTTGCCGCCACGGGGATCGGAAGCAAAGCGCAGTTCAAGCACAAGAGTGACGTTCAAAAATGGCTGGACATCATACGGGGGCAGTATGCACCAGGCGCGGTAGATAGCCTGAAGACTGGAACGCGACCACCGTTCCCCTATTCTGACGTGCGGCTTTTGCCCTACCTGCAACACTCGTTCTGGTTTCTGCCAAACGTGGCCGCCTGTCATGCAATGGAAAACCTACTGACCGAGCGCCAGAACACGTTCTGGCATGAGTACAAGGTCATCAGCGCCGCCGGCGCGAGCGCCGGGATAGGACTTGAAGCGCTGCCTCCCGTGCGACGGGCGATCGGAAGTGGCTTTGATAGCAAGAGCATAACCCTGTCGTGCGGTAAGCTGACTACGGGTGTCACGGTCAAGCAGTGGTCCTCCATCCTCATGCTGCGCAACCTGAAATCTCCCGAGACGTATTTTCAAGCAGCATTCCGTGTGCAGTCGCCCTGGTCCATCAAGAACCCCAACGGGGACAACCCGCATGAAGAAGAAATCCTAAAGCCCGTGTGCTTTGTGTTCGACTTCGCGCCAACGCGTGCCCTGCGGCAGTTGTCCGAATACGGGATCGG
>JAFGWD010000101.1 GCA_016937315.1 Rhodospirillaceae bacterium | reverse complement strand
TTGACGCGGCCAAAAATCACGCCATTGACGCGCTGATTGCCTTCGAAGGCCTTTTCCAATTCGTTCCAGGACTCTTCACGACGCGCCTTTTCGCGCGACAGAACGACCAGTCCGTCACGGTCTTCGTAACGATCAACGAACACCTCAATGGTGTCGCCAACCTTCACCTCGGCCTTGTGGCCAAATTCTTTCAAGGGAACGCGACCCTCGGACTTCAGTCCGACGTCAACGAGGGCAAAATCACTAGCGAGGCTGACGATACGTCCGGTGAGGACAGAACCTTCAAGGTTTGCATTCTGGGCGAAAGATTCTTCCAGAAGGGCGGCGAAATCTTCATTCGCGCCGGGGATGGTACCGATTTCGGTCATGCCGAAGGGTTTCCTTTTCTCGTGTCGCTATCCGGGCCAACCGGTTTTTCCGGTGGTCTTGCCGCTTGGGCGACCTGGTTGCATCAAAAACCGCCGCGAACGCGAGTCTTCGCGTCACGGGCGATTGGGTTTGCCGGATGTCTCCGGCGTCTTATTCCGCGAACTGTTCAGCCCGGGACCGGAAAAGAACAACGGCACGGTCAAAAACCATATCGGCATCCATCTCGGTCGTATCCAGAACAATGGCGTCTCCTGCCATGGCAAGCGGCGCCGTCGAACGGTCACGGTCACGTTCATCGCGTCCAAGAATATCAGCGAGAACGCGCTCCTGTATAACGTCGAAGCCTTTTTCCTGCAACTCTAAGGTCCGCCTGCGTGCGCGTTCTTCTGCAGAGGCCGTGATATACAGCTTCAATTCCGCGTGTGGACAGACCACGGTTCCGATATCGCGCCCATCTAAAACCGCGCCAGTGCAAGGACTTGGCGGGTTCTTGGCAAAGTCGCGTTGAAAATCCAACAAAGCGGCACGCACCTCAGGAATAGCCGCAACCTGAGACGCCGCTTCACCGGCGTCTTCGTCACGCAGACGCGGCGAATCGAGACTCGTGAGATCCAAGGTCCGCGCCGCATGCGCCGCAGAAGCCGGGTCGCTTGGCTCCGCCCCCATTTCCAGCACCCGGACACCGACCGCACGGTAAAGTGCTCCGGTATCAAGGTATGCCAGATTAAAACGCTGCGCCAAACGACGCGCCAAGGTCCCCTTACCCGCGCCCGCCGGACCGTCAATAGCAACAATCATCCGATAGACATCCCCAAGCTGTTCATCAGAGGCGAGAACCCAGGGAAGCTGGTGTCGACAGAGCGCATATCATCAACCCCCACAGGATCATCGGTAACCGCACCCAGCACCAAAAACGCCATGGCAATGCGATGATCCAAATTCGCGGCAATCGTCGCCCCCCCCTTTGGTGGCACACCCGAACCATAGATCAAAATGTCGTCACCCTCAGCCTCAACCTTCACACCACAGGCCGTCAGCCCATTGACAATGGCTTCGAAGCGATTGCTTTCCTTGACGCGCAACTCGGCCACCCCCCGCATCCGCGTAACGCCGGTGGCGCAGGCCGCAGCCACGGCCAGAATCGGATATTCATCAATCATACTGGGGGCACGCGACGCTGGCACGTCAACGCCGATCAGGGCACTGGCACGAACCCGCACATCGGCAACCGGTTCGCCCGCTGCCGCTCTCTGATTGTTCAGGACAATATCCGCACCCATTTCCCGCAGGGTTTGAAACAACCCAAAACGCAAGGGATTGGTTCCAACATTCTCCAGAATCACATCGGACCCAGCCAACAGCAACGCCGCAACAGCGGGAAATGCCGCCGATGATGGATCAGACGGCACATGGATATCACACGGATGCAGTTGCGGTTGCCCCATCAAAGCAATGGTCCGCACTCCATCCGCCGCAATGGTAACGGACAGGTTCGCCCCAAAGCCAATCAACATGCGTTCCGTATGATCGCGGGTGGCAATCGGCTCGATGACCGTGGTCATTCCGGGGGTATTCAGCCCCGCCAGCAAAACCGCAGACTTTACCTGTGCCGACGCCACAGGTAAAGTATAGGTCACCGGCACCGGCGTTGGGTTGCCTGTCACGGCCAGGGGCAAGCGCCCCCCACCCCGCCCCATAAAAGTCGCGCCAAACAACGACAACGGCGTCATCACACGCGCCATCGGGCGACGACGCAAACTGGCATCCCCGGTAAAGATCACCGTCATCGGATGCGTTGCCACCACCCCCATCAACAGGCGTGCGCCGGTCCCCGCATTCCCCATGTCGATGACGTCCTCAGGCTCGGCCAAGCCACCAACCCCAACACCATGCACGGTCCAGACTCCCTCGGCATCGCGTTCTAAAGACGCGCCCATGGAGCGCATGGCTGCAGCCGTACGCAACACGTCTTCCCCTTCCAGCAGCCCATCAATGCGGCTTTTGCCAACGGCAAGAGCACCAAACATCAAAGCACGGTGAGAAATCGACTTGTCGCCTGGCACGCGAGCCGTTCCTTCCAAAGCGCGGGCACGCCGCGACACCGCCGGAATCGGTACATCAACACGGAAATCAAGAGAATCGGGTGTCATACACGGTCTCATTTGCAAGGGTCCGTCTTCGTTGCGTCGTCGTAACACACTGCTGCGCCTGCATCCAGACTCTTCCCACGCAACGCTCATTTGCAGCCACCAGCCCCCATGTTATGGGGATTTCGCAGTGGCGCATCGCAACAATTATCGCCGATCTGAATAAATCGCTTTGACAGGGAATTCGCTTCATGGCAAATGCGCTTCCCTGACGTGTGAGCAACCGAAACGAAATATCCTGTTTCGCAGCTCCCGTCAGCATCATGTCCGGAAAGGAGGTTCATCCGTGGCAAAGCCGGAATGGGGAAGCAAACGCACGTGCTTAAACTGCGGAACGCGGTTTTACGACATGCAGAACACGCCAATCATCTGCCCAAAATGCGGCAGTGAGAACGCGCCCGACGCCGTGTCCAAAGCCCGACGCGTTTTGAAGAAAACACCCGCTCACGCGGCACCCGAGGACAAGCCAAAGGCGGCTGCCTTACGTGTCACCAGCGACGACGATGACGTGATTGACGACATTGACGTCGAAATCGACGACGACGATGTGGACGATTCCTTGATCGAAGACACCTCCGATTTGGCCGAGGATGATGACATGGCGGGCGTCATTGACCACCGGGGAACCGGGGACGACGACTAGGCTGATTTTTTTCGGCGAAAGAACCGCTTTTTTTGTTGCGGAGAGGCGCATCTCGGTCTAGCTTGCGCCTCCCATCACCGGTCGGGATCGTCACCCTGACAGAAAGACGAGAATTTGGGGCCGTAGCTCAGTTGGGAGAGCGCTTGAATGGCATTCAAGAGGTCAGGGGTTCGATTCCCCTCGGCTCCACCACCCCTTTTAACCCGCCGAATCGAATAATTGTGGTATCACAATTAGGGGTGAAGCGCAAGGTATATACCTGCGACTCGAAAGGCGTGGTTATTCAATGACATAAAGCAAAAAGGCCGCTAATCCAAAGGATTGAGCGACCTGTTAGCCGGAAAAAAAAGTGTTTCGCGACTTCTTTTTTACCCGGCAGCAGATCGCAGTGTCAACGGGAAACGAAGTTTTTTCCGAAATCCTTAGCTCGTGCCTTTTTCCGTCGTT
>JAFGWD010000100.1 GCA_016937315.1 Rhodospirillaceae bacterium | reverse complement strand
AGGACCTTCCCCACGATGCGTGACACCACTCTAACAAAAGAGGCGGCCATTTCCAGTTTTCCCGAGAACGGTCGGAACAATCCCGGTCTCAGCTATCGCGATGCGGGCGTCGATATCGACGCTGGCGACGCTCTCGTCGAGGCGATTAAGCCTCTGGCACGCAGCACCATGCGCCCCGGCGCCGACACCGAACTGGGCGGCTTTGGAGCCCTGTTCGATTTGCGTGCGGCTGGGTTCTCCGATCCCATTTTGGTGTCCGCCACCGACGGCGTCGGCACCAAGTTGAAGCTCGCCATTGAAACCGGCATTCATGACTTCGTCGGCATCGACTTGGTCGCGATGTGTGCCAACGACTTGGTCGTACAAGGCGCTGAACCGCTGTTGTTCCTGGATTATTTCGCCACGGGGCACCTATCGGTGGAAGCCGGTCGCACCATCGTTGCCGGCATCGCGGAAGGCTGCCGTCAGGCCGGTTGTGCCCTGATTGGCGGCGAAACCGCAGAGATGCCCGGCATGTACGCAGACGGCGACTATGACCTCGCTGGATTCTGTGTCGGGGCCGCCGAACGCACCAACATCCTGACCGGGCGCGAGGTTGCAGCTGGTGACGTGGTCCTGGGATTGGCCTCAACAGGGGTCCATTCCAACGGCTTTTCCCTGGTCCGACGCATCGCCGCCGAAAGTGGCCTCGCCTGGACCGACGAAGCCCCCTTCGCCCCAGAAATGGCTTTGGGAGCCGCCCTTTTGACACCAACCCGGATGTACGTAAAGGGCTGCCTCGCCGCGCTCAAAGCTGGCGGAGTCACGGGTTTCGCCCATATCACCGGCGGCGGCATGACCGAAAACGTCCCACGGGTTCTGCCCAAGGGACTGCATGCCGTGATTGATGCGACCACTTTCCCTGTGCCAAAGGTCTTTGCTTGGCTGGCGGATGCGGGAGGGGTGGCTCCGGCAGAAATGCTGAGGACCTTCAACTGCGGCATCGGCATGGTCGTGGTGGTCAAACCCAACGCGGTTGCCACCGTCACCACCGCTTTGGAAAGTGCCGGAGAAACCGTCTTTGTGATCGGTGGCATTGAAGCTGGCGACGAGGCCTCGACCTGCCGCGTCAAAAATTTTGATCCGCACCACGACGAGACGGCACAATGACCACCAAGCATCTGCGACTCGGGGTTCTGATCTCGGGGCGAGGCAGCAATTTACAGTCCTTGATTGCGGCCTGCGCCGACCCTACGTTCCCGGCGGAAGTCGCTTTGGTGATCTCCAATATCCCAGGCGTCGCGGGACTGGACCGCGCCGCCGAGGCCGGGGTGACCACCGCCGTGATAGACCACACCGCCTATGCCGGGCGAGACTCATTCGAAACCGCTGTGACCGAAGCCCTCGCTGCGGCGGACGTGGATTTGATCTGCCTCGCCGGATTCATGCGGCTGTTAACTCCGGGCTTTGTCTCCCGTTGGCATGACCGCCTGATCAATATCCACCCCTCACTGCTACCAGCCTACAAAGGTCTGCACACCCACCAGCGGGCACTAGCCGATGGCGTGCGCTTCACCGGATGCACCGTCCACTTTGTGCGGTCCGATATGGACGCCGGACCGATCATCGTACAAGCGGCAGTCCCAACGCTTCCTTCCGATACACCGGATATCTTGTCCGAACGGGTCTTAGAAAACGAACACGTCATCTATCCACAAGCCGTCCGCCTGATTGCCGAAGGACGTGTCGGCATCGACGGCACCCGAGTCGTCATCGACGACTTCAATACCCCACCCACGGCCGTCATCAATCCACCGCCCAATATCTGATGGCACAAAGAAACGCCGGTTTGCGCCCCGCGTTTCTTTTCCCCCTAAATCAAAAAGACCGAGGCCAGCCCCAAAAAGGCAAAAAAGCCCACGATGTCCGTCACCGTGGTCAGAAACACGCCCGAAGACACCGCCGGGTCGATATCCAAACGATCAAGGGTCAGGGGGATGAGAATCCCCGCCAACCCCGCCACCACCAAATTGACCACCATGGCGCAGGCCAGAACGGCACCGATCATCGGAGTCTTAAACCAGAAATACGACACCGCCCCAGCCATTCCGGCAAACATCAATCCGTTGGCCAGCCCCACCACCAATTCCTTGCCGATGACCCGCCGTGCGTTGGACGATGTCAGCTCTTTCATCGCGAGAGCACGCACCGTCACCGTCAGAGTCTGCGTCCCCGCATTACCGCCCATTCCGGCAACCACCGGCATCAAGACCGCCAGGGCCACCACACGCTCAATGGTGCCCTCAAACAAACCGATCACCGACGCCGCCAGCATGGCGGTTCCCAAATTGATGAACAACCAACCGAACCGCGCCCGAACCGTGCCCCAAACTGCGCGAAAAATATCGGAGTCCGTCACACCGCCCAAGCGCAGCATGTCGTCCTCGGCCTCTTCATCGATCACATCGACGATATCATCAACCGTAATACACCCGATCAACCGCCCGTCATCGTCCACCACCATAGCCGTGACCCAGTCACGGTCACGGAAGGTCATGGCGACCTCTTCCTGATCCATGGTCGCCGGAATCGGCTCCACATCCTTATCCAAAATGTCCCGCAAAGAGGTCTCTGTCTGTGCGCGCAGCAATCGTGCTGGTGACACACGCCCCACCGGGTGGTGGCGCAAATCAACCACGAACACCTCGTAAAAGGTCTCCGGCAGGTCATCTTGGGTGCTGCGTAGATAGCTTAAGGTATCACCGACGGTCCAGAATTCCGGCACCGCGATCAATTCCCGCTGCATCATACGACCGGCGGAATACTCCGGATAGGCCAAGGCCTGTTCGATGACGGCGCGATCCTCAGCAGGCAAAGCCTGAATGACGCGACGACGTTCATCCTCATCCAGTTGTTCGATAATCGCCACGGCGTCATCGGAGTCCAAGGCCTCAATCGCCGCCGCAACCCCGGAAACCCCCATCATATTCAGGACTTGATCCTGAATCTCCTCATCCAAGGCCGGCAAAATATCGGGATCAAGATCACGCCCCAGCGCCAACACCAATTGCGAGCGATCATCGGGCTGCATGCGTTCGATAATGTCGGCAGCGTCCGCGTAATGCTGATCCAGAAAAAGAGCCCGGGCACGCGCCATATCGCCTTCGGTGATGGCATCCGTCACCAAACGCAACAAAACGCCAGGGAAGTCTTCCTCAGGGAAGGCTTCCTCAATATCGTAAGATGCGGCGCGTGCTTCAATCTCGGCAACGTCCGGCTTTTCGGAAGATGTCGGTGTCTGATCGGGTGTCATCGGAACCTCCGTTTTCCTCCGGCAGGAAGGAAGCGTGAGCGGACGGTGGACACAAACGAACGTCCCACCCCAAGATAAGAACGATACGCTGAATTCTAGGACGTAAACTCATAAATCCCGCCGGTTGCGCCGGAGCGATTTCGTTTATCCGAACAGGAGAAAAAGCGTAGACCGTAGCGGGGACTACGGGCAAGCTTTTCAATGCCTTCGGCGGACGAAAGCGCCCGGCCCTCCGGGTTGGTCGCCAAGGAACACCCTGGTTCGTCGCCACCGCTCACCGATGCCGCAGCATCGCCTTCGCGGCGGCTCCTGCCATTGTATCCCTTGGCGACCAACGCAATTCGGCAGGATTCATGAATCTACGTCCTAGGGAAGGTGTCGGGAAAAACTGGTCTCTGACCCTTCAATCAAAAACCCGCCAGAGCCCAGGCCAAAGCCCTGCACCGACGGGTTTTCTGAAATCTTGGTGCGGTCGAGAAGACTCGAACTTCCACCCGTGTTACCGGACAGCGACCTCAACGCTGCGCGTCTACCAATTCCGCCACGACCGCATCCTTGCCGAAGACTGCCACACCCGTCACAAAGACCGGGGGTTGCCAACGAAGGAAAGGTGACATACCAAATCCCTTTCCCGATGTCCAGAGGCCTTAATGGCCTGAATGACTGCTTTTCGGACGCCGCCATGACATGCCCCCTGCCTGACTTCATTATTCCTGTTTTTCCGCCCCCGGAAACCGATCTGCCTTTTCCCGTTGCGTGGCTGAAATCCGACCATCCCGTCCCCTATCCTGAGGCCGTCGCGTTTATGGAAGCCCGGGTTGCGTCCATCCGTGACGGAAGCGCACCCCAAGCCATCTGGATGCTGCAACATCCGGCGCTTTACACTGCGGGAACCAGTGCCCGGCCACAGGACCTGCTGATGCCCGATCGTTTCCCGGTCTACGCCAGTGGGCGCGGCGGTCAATACACCTATCATGGACCGGGACAACGGGTGATTTACGTGATGCTCGACATCAAGGCGTTTGGTGGCGATGTGCGTTGCTTTGTTCACGCCTTAGAGGCTTGGGGCATTGCCGCCCTGGGGCATTTGGGAGTCGTCGCCGAGCCCCGTGCGGATCGCGTCGGCCTGTGGGTCGCACGCGGTGCCGGGCGCGAAGATAAGGTTGCAGCCATCGGCGTGCGTGTGCGTCGCTGGATCAGTTTTCACGGCATGGCGATTAACGCCCACCCCAACCTTTCGCATTTTTCCGGCATCATCCCCTGCGGCATTTCCGACCACGGTGTCACCAGCTTAGCTGATTTGGGGAACCCCGCGACGATGGCCGACCTGGATGCGGCACTGATCGCCACCTTCGCCGAAACCTTCGCCCCCTTAGCGCAGACATAACCGACCCAAGGAGGCTGCACAGACAAAAGGGGAAGGCTCTCGCCCTCCCCTTGTCCCTTCATCACCGTCAAAGGCCTCACTTCGGCGGGGCCTGAACCTTCGCCTTCGCGTCGACCTGAATCGGCGCCGCGTTCTGTTTCGCCGCAGGCGCGGCCCCCTGTTTCATAGGCGACAGCTTGCCGCTACCCGATGTCCGGTGAGCGGCACAAAACTCTTTGAATGACATGGACTCTGCCTTTTCTCAATCGCGGCCCTCAGAAGACCACTACGAGTCCATATGGTTGTTTCCAGTGCGCCGCGCAATCGTCAGCCGATCTTACTTAAGCACCACAGTCCGACCATCATTCAAAAACACCCGACGCTCCACATGAAAACGTAGAGCATGCGCCAGAACCCGGCTTTCGATTTCACGACCAATGCGGGTTAATTTTTCCGGCGTATAGGTGTGATCAACGCGCTCAACCTCCTGTTCAATGATTGGCCCCTCATCCAAGGCATCGGTCACATAGTGCGCGGTGGCGCCGACGATTTTCACACCACGGCCGTGCGCCTGATGATAGGGGCGAGCCCCCTTGAAACCCGGCAAAAAAGAGTGGTGGATGTTAATAATTCGCCCCGGCAGCGCCGTACAAACGGTCGGGGAGAGCACTTGCATGTAACGCGCCAGAACCACGGCATCCACGGCCTCGCGAGACACCAGATCAAGCAGCGCGGCATCCTGCTCGTCCCGATTTTCTTTCGTCACCGGCAAACAGATAAAGGGGATACCATGCCATTCCACAAGATCACGCAAGACCTCGTGATTGGACACCACCGCCGGAATATCCACCGTCAACTCGCCGGTACGGTGGCGATACAAAAGATCATTGAGACAATGATCCGCCTTTGAAACCATCAACAGCACGCGGCACCGCTGAGTCACAGGAAAGACGTCGATCACCATATTGCGGCGCACACGGCAGAACTCCAGCGCGGCTTCCACAACACGCTTGGCGTGAGGATCAGCAGAGATCTCGAACTCCGAGCGCATGAAAAACTGCCCGGTAGACGGATCGGAATAGGTGGCGGACTCGGTGACATTGACATTGCAGTCGGCCAACGCCTTGGCCACTGTGGCAATCACACCAATGCCATCGGCACAACGCACCGTCATTACGAAACGGTCCAAACCGCAAGAAATATCTTCCGTGGCTTTGGACGTCTGAGGATTTTTAGCGGACACTCTCAACAACACCCTTCAATACAAAACACCACCCGCCGAAGCCCACATCACGCGCTGGGCAGGATCGTGAACACTTCAAACTCTGGCGTTGTCGGAATCGGCTCGACCCGCACCGCCAACACACGGGCTGCGGGTGGCCCTGTCCAACACGCCTGAATCATCGCCTCAACCTCGGCAGAGACCCCATCGAACACCGCCTCGACGGAACCATCGCGACGATTCCGCACCCAACCCAAAAGGCTGCGGGACACCGCCTGTTCCTGCGTCCAGGCACGAAACCAAACCCCTTGTACCTTACCCTCGACCACCACCCGCACGCGCAACCGATCGTCTGCATCCATAACCCGTTTCCCGTTGTTTTCCGACGGAAACATAAGGATCAAAGGCAAACCAATGCCTCTTCAGCGTCAAAGATTTACCCTCAGATCACGCCGCGAGAAAAGCAAAATCAGCCGCCGCACGCACCTCTTGCGCGATCGCCTCGGCGCGACGCGCCGCTTCCGCGTCTTCCCCCCAGACCAATGCCTGAAATGTCTCATCCAAACGCGCCACGGCAAAAGCTTGGTCTACAGCAAGGTGATTTTCAATCACAGCCAGCGCCAAAACCACCGAACCAAAAGCCCCCGCCAACACATGCACGGCAGCCAAGCGCCACGGGTCATACCCCGCAAGAGCATGACGAAGCGCCGCCAAGGACTCCGGCGGTTGTTCCACCGCAACCACCCCCGACGTGACACGTAGCCGCGCACCAAACGCCTTCTCCGCCCAATCCAAGACCGGCTGCCATGCCTCCGCCTGAGAGACCACCAAAGACTGTGGATATTCGGCGCGATAGCACAACAAATCGGCTTCCGCGTGCCCATGCAAGGCATCAATCACCGCATCCACGGCCTCAACGACACCATCAATCACGGTATTGGCAATTTGCGTCATCGGCATGCGGGCCGCATCAACCACATCCCCTTGTGCATCCCACTCGGTGGCCACCGCTTGTGCCAGTTGCGCCGTTGGCAAGGCCAAAAGACGACGCTTCGGAGTCTTGATGAAACGACCATCCAAAGTCACGGCAAAGCCGTCCTCGACCTTTTGCACAGAGACCGTCTCATAAAAACGCTTCGGCTTTGGCGGCTTAAACGCCGCCGCCGCCCGAATTCGATCCTTGCTCATACCGCTCCTACTTCCCGAACAAGCCCTTCATCGCCCCATCCAACGCCTTCGCCGGATCAGGCCGCGACGGTGGTGAAGACGATGACTTCGTGGTCGTGCCATTGCTCTTGCTTGAGGTCAAGCCTTTCGCGGTCTGGCAGGGGTGTGGGTCGTTGGTGACCTCCCCAATCAGAGCATTGCCCAGCAAGGACAATCCTCCCGTTGCAACGGCCGCCCCAACTTTCAAAGCCGCCTTTCCCGCCCCCAAGGCATCGACCCCAACCGAGGGGGCCCCCAAAGTGCCCGTTATCCGCACCAAACCCGCCGTCATCTGAGTGATGCCGACATTGGCTTCTTGTGGCGTAGGATCAACGCCCAGACTGAGGGCCTCACTCCGCAAATCAATCGAACCCCCGACAACCACATTCAAGGCATTGGTTTCCGCAGCCACCCCCCTGCCAAGAGCAATCATTCCCTGCTTCACCGGAACGCGAACGACCAAACACGATAAAACGGTTTTTTGCCGCGTCGCAAAGCCCGAGTCCACCATGGTCAAACCCGACATCGCCCAATCACCAATAGCCTTACGCAGTTCGGCATTAATGATCTCGCCTTTTCCGGTTTCCACATTGACGTCGCCGGTCAGGCCAGCCATCAATTGCCGGACTGACTTGCCGGTCCCCTTCAAGGTCACCTGCAGTGCAGTGGGTGCGCCGCTCATCACCGACGTCAGCCCCATATCGCTCGCCACTTGCCCCAGCGTGATGTCCGTGCCTGAGAGAGCAACGTTCAGACTTGCGGGACCACCCTCGGGGCGAGCATCCAGAGTAATCTTGCCACCCAACACACCACCACCAATGCTGGCCTCTGGGGCAAGGTTGAACAGGCCATCCTTCAAAGTCGACGTCACCGCCACTTGCGACAGCTTAAGACCACCAGGCAACGTCAACGCGGCAACGCGAAGCTTGGCATCGGCATCAACCAAAAACAAGCCGTCCAAGGGCAATGGATCAGGTGAAAACACCCGACCATCCCCCGCCTTTGCCGACTGCGATGGTGCCGCAGTTCCGCCGTCCACTGCTGGTTTGGCGGTCAGCCCCTCCAAAAGCTTTGGAATATCCAAGACATCGGCAGAAATCTCCGCCACCACCTTGGGGCGCGACGCAGACAGGTCTACTCCGGCAACGACAATCTGAATATCCTGCCCACCGAGTTTAAGGGTTCCGTTTTCCAGCCGGTATCCCTTGCCGACGGTCTTGAGCGTGCCTTCCAAAGCCACCGGCGGCACGGCAGCCAAATCAGCACCCATCGCCTGACCTATACGGTCATAAGACTTACCATCGAAAGTTATTTTCAGATTGATGTCCTGACCGGACATCGGCTTGCCGATACGGCCCTTAGCCGAAGCCACAACACCCGGCAGCGTCACCACCAAATCCACCGTCGCTGGCTGGTTCTGCGTTACGTTCTCGATCGGCCCAAAGCTCCCTTTCGCGGCAACCTCCAAACCATTGTAAACCATATCCAGGGTCAGCTTCACCGGATCAGAAAAATCCGCCGCCGACGCCGTCAACGTATTGACCTTCACCGCCAAGATCTGGCCACTTACGGCGTCATCGAGGGCCAACGTCAAATTGCGGATATCAATTTCACGAACCGCAATTTTCGGCATTGATCCACCCGCATCCACAGACGTGGGCGATGGTGCCGTGGATTCGGGAACCTTTGCTTTCTCCGTCGGAGAAAACTCCCAATTCGCGCTGCCATCCTTGCGACGCGTCAAATGAACCACGGTATCGTGCACCACCAACCGATTGACCTGAATGTTGCCCGTCAACGCCGCAAACAATCCAATTTCAGCCTCGGCACGACCAATCGATAACATTTCAGGCGTCTTCGCCCACGGTGCGTTGGACAACCGCACGCCTTCCACCACCACAGCCGGAGACATGGAAACTTTCAGTTTCAGCGGCCCCGAGATCGTAACCTTGCGACCCGTCGCATCTTCTGCCGCCTTGATGATCGTCCCACGATAGGAATCGACATCAATTGATGCCAAAACGCCATAAACGACCACCGCCAACAGAACGACGACTCCAACCGCAACTTGGATTATCCGCCGCATCGTCATGATTCCCAATCCTCCCATTTACGGGCAAGCCGCGCCACGCGTTCCCCGCCTCAAATTTAGTGATGAGAGAGCGTCATGACACCCCCTCAGTGGGCAACGCCCTTCGCAACCACGTCGTTAGGGCCGCGAATGATGGCACCACCGTCTGCGCCCCTGCCGCATACAAAGCCTCAGCCGTGTGGTTGCCCCAGGCCACTCCAACGGCCAACGTCCCCACCGCACGCGCCATCTGCATATCGTAAACGGCATCCCCAATCATTGCGGTATCTTCGGGCATCACACCAGCCTCCGTCATCACCTTTTCCAACATAAAGGGATGCGGCTTACCAGGACCATCATCAGCCGTACCAATCGCAACGAAACGCGCCATCCCATCATGCCCACGCAAGAGAGCATCCAGTCCGCGCCGGGACTTCCCCGTTGCAATTCCTAAAAGATAACCATCCGCCTCCAAACCCGACAGGCAAACCCGCGCACCATCAAAAAGCGCATCCGGTTCAGACCGACTCTCACGGTCCAACAAATAAAGGCTTTTATATGATGCCACGATTGCGCCTAATTCTTGTGGCGAAATAGCGCCCGCAATGTGTCCCACCGCTTCGGGTAGGGACAGACCAATAATCCCACGAATCGCCTCAGCCGACGGAACGTCTCGGCCAGACTCAGAAAAAGCACTGGACATACAACGAATTATAGTCGATGCGCTATCGACCAGCGTCCCATCTATATCAAACACAACCAATTTTAATGCCACGATTTTGCCCCAATTGACTTTACACCTATGGCAAATTGCACTATCCATTGGGCCGGGAAAAGGTCCTTTTCGAGTCGGCGCATCACTTTAACGTCGTCATGGATCTTGGGGCTTTTAAGACCATCAAATTTACTTTTCTGGGGGCCAGAATGAGTAATTCTGCAAGTAGTGCGAGCACGGCTATGACCGGTGAACGCAAGAAAGAAATTATTGGTTTGTTGTTGGGTGTAGCATTCCTGCTTTTCACCCTGTTTAGCACCCCGCCGGAAGGCCTTTCCGTTCAGGCCTGGAAAGCCATTGGCGTGACGTTGATGATGGCCACATGGTGGATGTTGGAGGCGATTCCGATT